>DDYQ01000256.1 GCA_002348005.1 Desulfobacteraceae bacterium UBA2230
ACACCGCCATCACCCGCGCCCGCCGGTTGACCGTGCTGGTGGGGAGCAAAAAGGCCCTGGCGATCGCCGTGCACAACAAAGGCGCCCAGCTGCGCCACACCCGCCTGGCGCAGCGTCTACAAGCCGGATGAAGGTGCCGCAAGCCGCTCCGGCCGGGCATCTCCCCGGCAGCGAATTCATTCCGCATTCACGAAAATCGTCGCACCGGCCTGCGCATACCCGCCCAGCCCCAGCACGGTAATGGTGTAAATTGTGGTTGCATCGGGAACGACCTCCAACGTTCCACTGAGATCGACATCTCCGATGCCGCCGATGTTTGCGCTGTCGGCATCATTAGAGTGCCAGGTCAATGTGACCACCTCGCCCGGGGTGACCGTGCCCGCGGATGCTTCCAGGAATACTTCCGGTGGAGCGAGTGCAGGAGACCAGTCCGGTGCGGCCGTTCGATATCCGTAGTGGGTGACTCGGACGGGGTTTTGCTCGAATATGCGCATCACGTGGATACTGTCGTCCTGCACAAAGGCCATCCGCAGGCCGTCGGGCGAAAAGACCGGGTGCCAGCAGTCGGAATCGCAGTCCAGAATCTTCAGCGCCTCGTTGCCGCTGCGGTCCATGACCCAGATGTCGAGGGGGCCTTCGCCATCGCGATCGGAGACAAAGACGAGCCACTCTCCGTCCGGCGACCAGGAAGGATGGGCGTTCAGGTCGCTGTCGCGGGTCAGGCGCAACAACCCGCCGCTGTCGGCGTCGATCACGTAGATGTCATTCTCGACCGCTCTGCCGCCGGCGGCCGGGTTGAACCGGTCGACGATGCAGAACGCGATTTCGTCGCGGGTGGGCGACCATTCGGGTGTGCTGCCGGTAACCGCCTTCTGGCGCCACAGTTCATAGTCTTTGATCCAGTGCCAGCTGGTGTCGGTTTCGATCCCGATCGTGGCGACGGCATCCAGGGTACCCGCCGCCACCCAGTTGACGGCACTCATGCGGGTCCCATCCGCCGAAAAAGAGGGGGCCGCCATCACGCTTCCCCATGCCTCGCCGCAGTAGTCGGCGGGAGGCTGATCGACGGTGACAAAGTCGCTGAGCAGCAGCGGCGCGTTACCCCACCACAAATCGTGCAGGGTAATCCGCCGTTTGCCGTCCGAGCCGTCGCAAACGCCGCAGCTTTCAAACTCGTAGGCCAGCGTGGCCCCTTCGCCGACCGGACTCCAGGCAGGCGAATAATACCAGCGGCTGATCCCGTCGCTGGCGGTGACGATGCGGTCGTCGCTTCCATCGGGCAGCACGATATGAATATCGCTGGCATTGGGCGCGCCTCCGGGCTGGTGCTCGAAGGCAATGCGCGACGGCACGAGCGTATCGATCCGGGCGCCGATCACGGCGCCCGCTTCGTGGCCGAGTTTGCCGGAAAAGACCAGCATAAAGGAGATCTCCCGCGCGCCGAAAGGAATCGGCTCGGGAAAATCGGCCGACAGGCCGACGAAACCCGAATTGATCGGGTCATCGGGACCGCTCAGGGCGTAGACATCGGTGGCGACGCTGCCTTGCCACTGCCCGGCAGCCGGGTCGAAGTATCGGCAGACCAGGTCCAGTTTTCCCGCTTCCATGCGCTCAACGGGTAGTCCTTCCGCCGGGCGGGTGGCATTCCGGGCGTCGAAGCGCAGGCCTGAAATCGTGAATCCGGGCCCGTAGCGGACAACGGGGTTGGCCGTGCTCAACCGGCCGCGGAAAAAGTAGTCCAGCAGGGCGGCCGAATAGCCGACGGCCCGAGGAACCAGTTTTTGCGCATAGCTCCGGTGACAGCGTTCGTCCAGAAAAAAGGATCGGTACAAATAGGGATCCTGCTTGCCGTAGATACTGAAATAGCCCACGGCCAGGAAGTGATCCACGGCCTCCCCGTGACCGCCGTGCTTGGGGATATAGAGCCTGAAATCCCACTCGCCATCCTCGGACCATATTCGGTCGGGAAGCAATTCATCGTTGAAGAAATCTTCGTAAGGAAGGCTGCTGATCTTAGGAAACGGTGAATAATGGACATGGTGCTCGCCGTATCGTTCGGCCGCAAACACGGTATCCTCGCTGAAGAAATTGGCGTTGGTGTATTCGGCCAATCCCTGGTCCGTGCCGGCCGAAGGATTGGCGCCGGTGTACACACCGGCATCCCAGAGCTGCGAAGCGGGCGCTGCAGCCGGACCGCCGTGGTTTTCGGAGAAGGCGCTTGCAAATTCGAGGGAGGGAAAAACGGGGGGGGCCAACCGCCAGTCTGTTTATTTCCGGGAAATCTATTTTGGCCCAGCTTTCAAAATAGAGCGGGCTGTTGCGAACCAGCATGTTCACGTACCACCGCTCATTGACTTGCATGGTCTCTTCGGCATGGGCGTCGTTGCGCACATGGGCCGGCACGGCCATGTCCTGCACCAGGTGCATCTGATGGCCCAGCCCTTTGAAGAGCCGGGCGAACCCCGCCTGCCGGGCCGTATCATCCGTCTGGGTCAAAGCATCAAAATAGACGTCCCGCAGGGTGCTCCAGCTCTGATCGCCCTCGGGCCAGCCGAAAAGCGCCCTGCCCTGCTCGCCGGCGTCCTGGGCCCATACCAGCGCCGATTCGCCTGCAGCCATATCACTCAACCCTCCGTCCCAAACCGGATGGTGGAAGTGATTCTGAAATCTTCCCAGCCAGGGGGCCAGCGAAGGTGCGGCATCCTCTTTTTCGGCACCGTACTTTAGCCAGTCAATAACAGTGCACCTTGTTGTACGCACTGTATCATCACATACTTGACCAGGCCAAATCAGGATCTCATCAATATCAGAAGAAAATCCTAAAGCTTTAAGGAAATAGCCACTTGACCGGGCGAGTATCGATTTTCGGGTGCTCTGCTCCGATAGATCCTTGTGCGTTACATCATCGTTCCAACCCCATGCACTTTCTAAGGGAAATATTGCGATTATCACAAAAATAAAACAGCGGTTCAACACAACCTTATTCATCTACCCGTCCCTTTATCGTTAAGACCATTTAAACTTAGAAACCTGTTCTGGTTAAGATCTTAATCATTTTGTAAAGATCTTAGTCCGAGTGCAACGCGAAACTCTTCACGAATCCTAATGTATTCTGAAAGTGGTTTTTCATCTTTACGCCCGCAGGAGACCTGTGGAGGCCTGCCATCCCACTTTAAATCCTCCTTCGCCACCCGCTTCAATGGTATAATCGCCCGGTCACCTTCCCATATGACTCTTTCGAGAAAATACTTCGCCGATTTAAGCGACTCCCAGGGTCCCGGTCCTATTCTTTCGTACCCAACTTTATATATGGCAAAATTGGCGTTCCCCACCCTGCCGAAAGGTCCGACTTTTCTTTCGGGTATCTCGAACTCGCCATTGGCATCCGTGACCGCCTCATCGGCATCGAGGCAGTGGGTTGAGCCGCCGCCCACATTGGGCGTGCTGTAGGTCCAACTGATCACCACCACGGCGCCTGCAATCGGCTGGTTGTCGGTCGCTTCCACTACCCTTCCCTTGTAAGGTCCGCCATGGGCGCAGGCTTGCATTAAAATCACCAGAACGGCTGTTTGCAAAAGCATGGTTTTGATGAAGCAGCGCAGCATTTTTCCTCCTCCCGAAAGCACTTCCGTTTTGTTTGGCGATCCTGTGTGAGTCAAGTCCGGCTAGTAGCGTTGGATTGTCCAGATCCCATCGTCATCGCAGACAAAGTAGATGTAATAGGAGATATCGTAGTGCTGTCCCTGGTGGACCTCGTTGCGCCGGATCCGATACTTCGCAAATCCTTCCCCTGCAACGACCATCTCGATGCCCTGCATGCCTGCCGCCACCTGCGGAAGTTTATCGCCCAGCCCGGTGAAAACTGCCTCGTAATCCGCGCGGGAATCGATCGCGTAGTACTTTAGGGCCCCGGCCACATCCCCGGCCAGCAGGTTGGCCCTCATGGCGTTCCACTTGGCCTGGAGCAGGTCGTCAAGCCCAATGGGGTCCTGCACCAGCACGGCGACCTTGTCGCTGTGCAGCCGGCCCGCTTCATCCCGGGCTTCGGCGGTATATACGTAAAGCCCTGGCGAGCCGATCTCTACGCTGCAGCTGGCCGGAGCACCCCCCAGTGGGATCGCCGGCTCAAAATAATCCGATTTGAGGGCGGCGTCGGCAAACTTGAATGAGCCGTCAACGGTCAAGGTCGTTTTAAGAACAGGCGTTCCGGAAGCAGGCGCCGCATCGATGCGGATGAAATTGCCGTGGACCTCGCAGTTCACAACGATCGATGTCTCGACGGCCCGCCCTTCACCGTCCACGGCCCTTGCGGTAAGCGTGTTCAAGCCGTCCTGCAGGGGAACGTGGTTGACCACGAACCGGTCCCCGTGAACCAGCGCCAGAAGTCCGTTGACCGTAATGCCGCTCTCCGTGCCGGGGTTGGCGAAGATGCCTTCCACGGTCACATCCGGCCGCTCGATCCAGGCATTGTCATAAGGTGAGGTGATTTGCAACGCATCCGGGGAGGCGACGACGACCCGTGTCGAGGCGCTGGTCGTTCCGCCCGGCCCGGTGGCCGTGAGGATATAGGTGGTGTCCGCCGCCGGACTCACCTGAAGCGAACCGCCGGGCGCAGCCATGCCGATGTTCGGTTGAATGATCACGCTGTCCGCATGGGTGGTGACCCAGGTCAGGGTGGCGGATTGGCCGGCCTCGATAGCGGCGGGATCGGCCGTGATGGCCGCCGTGGGCGCAGGCACGTTCACCAGGACTTCGACGAAGGCCTGGGCTACGCCTCCCGGGCCGCTGGCCGTGATGGTGTAGGTGGTGGTATGCGGCGGCGCGACGACCATCGATCCGTGCGCCGCGACCGCCCCGATGCCCGGTTCGATGCTCACTGCGCCCGCCAGGTTCGAATCCCAGGACAACGTCGTGGTTTCTCCGGCGTCGATGGCTGCCGGCACCGCCGTCAGGCGCACGGTCGGTGCGCCGGCAGCCACCTGCAGGGTGACGGCCCGGGAGGTCTGACCGTAGGGCCCGCTTGCATGGAGGGTGTAGGTAGTCGTCTGGCTGGGCGCCACCTGAATGGATCCGTTGGGCGCCACGCTGCCGATGCCCGGTTCGATGCGGCAGGTGTCGGCCAGTTCGGTGCTCCAGCTCAGCACGGCGGTCGTGCCTGGTGCGATCACGGTCGGGCCGGCCTCCAGGTGGGCGGAGCAGGTAATGTAGATGTAGGCGAGGCCTGTGGGCACACCGTCCTTGAGGTCCTGCTCGGCCCCCACCAGCAGGTAGCCGTTGGCCGCGGCCATTCGGTTGCTTCTGCTGGCGTTCCGCGTATTGCGGGTGCTTATATCGCCAAAGCCGATCTTGAGCTGTTCGCTCCAGGCGTCACCCTGATGTCTGAAAACATAGACCGCATTGCTGGGAAACTGCAAGGGATCGTCCGCATAACCGGTGCCCACATAGACATGACTGCCTTCAATCCATACCAATTTGCCGAAATGGCTATTCCGCAGGGCATCGCTGCCCTTCAGCCAGGCAGTTTCCGCCCACTCTCCATGATCCTGAGTGTGCTGGAAGATGTAGGCCGCGCCACGCTCGTCGGCCGTGCTGGAGCTGCCGATGACGGCTGTATCGTTGCAGATATGGACCGAAACGCCGTGGCCTCTTATACCGAAGGCCACATCGCTGACCGCCAGGGCGGCTTCCTCATCCCAGCTGCCCTCGAATCGCCGATAGATGTAAGCGGCGCGGTCTTGATCAAGGCTATGCGGCGCGGTGCCGACAATCAACCGATCGCCGTCGAAGGCCAGGCTGCTTCCAAAGGCAAGTCTGGACAGCCTGCTGTCTGGGACCCGTTTGGTCTCTGCCGTCCATCCATTGCCCTGCATCTTGAACGCATAAACGGCGCCGATGTAGTTCCAACCCGCAATCGGAGCGCCGACCCATGCGTAATCGCCTGCCAGGGCCACGGATCGGCCAAACAGAATGCTACACTCGCTGTCGTTGGGAACCAAATCCGCCTGTCTGACCCAATTTCCGGAATTCAGCGTGAAGATATATGCCGAATTACAAGACGCATCTTCCTCGCCGACGATGATCGTCTCGCCCTCAATTGCCACGGAATTGCCGAAACTACCCACTCGATTGCCGGACACCAATTTCGATGTTTCGATCCACTCCCGACCCTCTCGTTTGAAGACGTACACCGCACCGGTGTCATCGTGATAGGGGGCACCCACGACGGCATACCGGTCGCTGATGGCCACGCTGTAGCCGAACAAATCGTCGGTCGCACCGTCATGGGGCGAGAGGGTGATCGGCGAAAGAGGCGGTGCGCTGTGGTCGATGGTGACGGGGTATCCGGCATAGACCGTGACCGGTGCGTGCCGGCCGTCGTCGATCACGGCGTAGACGAAGTACACGCCCTCCGGCAGGGCGGAGGTGTCCCACAGCAGCCGGTCGGCATCGCCGTCCGGATCTTCGAACAGGCCGGAAACAATCAGAGTGCCGTCCGCACCGCTGTCGTCGGTGTCATAGTATATCGCGATGGCGGCATTGCTGTCACAATCCGCATCTTTCCATTTCAAAACGTAGCGGGTGTCGACCCGATCGCCGATACCGTCCGGCTCGAGAAAGGACAAGGATGGCGGGCAGGCCAACTCAAGCGTGGCGGTGGCGATGACCGGACCGCTGGAGCCGTAAAGACGGAGGGTGTACTGAGTCGTCATGCTGGGGGAAACCAGTTTCGACCCGCTGGCGGGCATTTCGCCGAATGAATAGATCCAGACGGTTTCTGCGTTTTCGACATGCCAGGTGAGCACCGCAGCCTGGCCCGGGCGGATGACCTGAGGGGCCACTTCGAACGCGACGACCGGCTCCGCGCAATTTTTTACGGTCACGCTGGCCTGGGCGTTGCCGCCGGGCCCGGTGGCCGTAATGGTGTAGGTGGTGCTGACCGCAGGCGAGACGGTCATGGATCCATTGGGCGGCACCGCACCGACCGCCGGTGAAAGCGAGCAGGAGTCCGCAAAGTTCGAGTTCCAGCTCAGGGTGGTGGATTGACCGGGGCCGATGCTCTGCGGGTCGGCGCTGATGGTTACGCTGGGGGCTGCAAACCTGACATGGACGCTGTCGGATACGGACCCGCCGGGGCCGGTGGCCGTAATCGTGTAAACCGTGGCCTTGTCTGGGGTGAGCGTAAGACTTCCGCCCAGGGCGACTTCGCCGATGCCCGGTTCGATACGACAGGTATCGGCGTCGGTGTAGATCCAGCTAAGGGTTGTGCTCTCGCCAGGCTGGAGCACCTCAGGCTCGGCCTGAATGCGGGCGGTCGGCCGGACAAAGGATACGGTTGTGCTGCCATATTCCGCCCCCCCGGGGCCTTCGGCCGTCAAGGTATAGGTGGTCCGTTGCGACGGTTCGACGGCGATGCTGCCGCTGGCGGGTACCGGACCGATATCCGGTTCGATGCGGCAGGCGGTCGCATCCTCTACCGACCAGGTCAGGGTGGCGGATTCGCCCGGTTTGATCACGCCCGGAGCGGCATAAAAGGAGACCACCGGCTTTACGTGCGTGATGGTTATGGTGCGCACCGCGCTCTCAGACCCGCGCAGGGCGGTCAAGGTGTAGCTTTTGGGAAGTTCATCCGGCGCAACCACCAGGGAGCCCTTCGCGGCCACCTCGCCGATGCCCGGCTCCAGAAGGCACGCTTGCGCGCAATCCGTACTCCAGAAGAGCATGGCGCTCTCACCGGGTCGGATGGCGGCCGGATGGGCCCCCGAATCGATGATCGCCGGGGGAAGGATTACGGGCGCAGTCAGGCTGCGGGTGAGCGAATCTTCGCCCGAGACGGCGGTCAGGGTGTAGGCGGTGGGCGCGGTGGGCCGCACTTCGATCGATCCTTCGCAGGGCACGGCTCCCACGCCGCCGTCGATTTGACAAAGGCCGACGCATTCAGGGCCGCTCAGCTTCAGGACAACGGGGTCGCCTGGAAACCATTCACACACCGGCTGGGTGCTGAATCCGATCGCCGGCCGGGTGCATTCGGTGGTGGCGGCGGTTGCCGTGCCGGTGCCGTTGCGGGCGGTTAAGGTGTAGGTTCCCGGGGCGGCCGCCACCCGACGCGAGCCGCTGCACGGCACTGCGCCGATATCCGGCGATATGTAGCACTCCGCCGCGCAGGAGGCGTTCCAGTTCAATTCGCGGTCGGCAACCGAGGCGTCGACACTGATGTGGGCGGAAGGCCAGCCGGGCACCTGCCTTGTCGTGGTGCCCACGGCATTGCGGGCCGTCAGCGTGTAGGCTGGGGAAGCTTCCGGTGAAGCGATGGTGAGGCTGCCACTGGGGGCTACCGGCCCGATGCCCGGGCTGATGGTCACGGTTTCAGCCCGGTGGGTGTCCCAGGTGAGGGTGATCGGACCTTCGGGGTTGACGCCGCTGCAGGGCGTCACCCCGAAGGTGACCGCTGGTTTGAAGGAGACGTTCAGATGGAAGGATTGGGTATCCTGGCCGCAGCGCCCGTCGGAGACCCGAACCGCCACCTCATGGGACCCGCCCTGCCACGCATCCGGGCTCCACTGCAGAACGCCCGACTGCGGATCGAGGGTCATGCCGGGCGGCGCTTTGAGCAGGGTAAAGGCGAGCGGATCCGGGTCCGGATCCAGGACGGTCAATTCATAACCATACGGGAAGCCCCATATCAAAGTCGTCACCGGCGTCGAGGTGATGACCGGGAAGTCGATTTTACCCGGCTCCGACTGAAAGGCCATGCGGTCGATGGGGTTGACCCGGCCGTTTTGACCATCGACATCGAACACATGCCAGACGGTGCCGGCCAACGGAGGCACCTCGAACGTACGCGGGGCTTCGCCCAAACCATCGTAAACCACCACCCGGGCCCCGGACGACGACAGCATCGAACCTTTCGAATAGCGGTTGCTGAAATCATGTACATAGAACCGGTAAGCGCCGGGAGCCCCTTTTGTAAGGGTAATGGTTTCCGGTCCGAAGCCGTCGGTGTCGTCGGCGTTCAGCACGGCCCCGGGGATCCGGCGGTTCCAATAGCTACAGTGATGGCGGCATCCATCGGGATTGGGCCCGGTAAGGTGGGCCTCGAGATCCTGAGGGTGCTCGCCCCAGGTCAGAACGATGCGCATCTCATCGGGCCCGAGCAGCGGGGAAAGCACCAGATCCTGGCGGGTGAGGATCTGGCCGCTGCCGAGGGTTACCTTTCGGTGGCTGTCGATGTAGCCGTCCAGGGCGGCGCCGACGATGTAGGACCCGGGAGAGAGGTCTGCAAAGCCGAAACCGCCGCCCGCGGGGGTGGTGGCCTGCTGGAGCATCGTGCCGGGGACACCGTCCGCATCGGTGTAGAGGCTGATCCGGACGCCGTCCAGCACGGAGCCGCTCGCGGCGTCCAGCGCCAGACCGGAAATGCTGTCGGAAACACCCTGTGAGGCGCTGCAGACCGGCACCGGGGCACTGGTGCGATTGTTGTCTTCATCGCTCTCGGCGTAGATGCCTCGGCCGGAGCCGTCGTCATCGGCCACCGCAAAAACCGGCTGCAGCGCAGCCGTGTCGGGCCAGGCCAGCCGGAGATCCTCGTATTCGCCCGGCAAAAGCGCCCGGGCAGTGAAGGCCGTGCCGATGCGTGTGCCCGTGCTTGCCGGATCGCCCCGGTAGAACGACACCGCCAGCCCGGCAGCCAGCTCCACGGCGCCGGCGTTGCCGATTCTGACGCTCAATAATGCCTGCTCGGGACAGAGCGAATGATCCACCCGCAGATAAGACGCGCTCACATCGACGCCGCTGCGCGGCGTGAACCGCAGATTGTTGTTCTCGTCCGTTTCCTCTACCGCATCAAGCGGATCGACGGCAACAGCCAGGCGATTATCCCTGAACAGCGACAGGCCCGTAAATTCAATCAGCAGGTCCTTCGAACCGCCCGCGACCGGCCCGGAGGCGACTTCGATCTCCGCCAGCCGATTGTCGTCATCAGGGTCGAAGCGCCCATTCAGGTTCGTATCCTCAAACAGCGCCAGATGATACGGGACCGTCACATCGCCGGTGCCGTGATTGAGCACAGTCACGCGGGCCAGGCCCTCCATCTTTAAATTGCGATCGTTCCGGCTCGAGGCGACAAGTTCGAGAGCGTACGGTTCCAGGTCGATGCCCGGTACATGAACGGTGACGCTGTCTTCAATCCTCTCGGCGCCCGATTGTGCAACGGCGGTCAGCGTGTTGTCGCCGGCATTCAGCGCGATGTTTTCCGCAACGAACATCCCTTCCGTCACCAGGGCGGGCGTCCCATTGACGGCGACCCCGGCGTCGGGCGGGCTCACCGTGCCGAAAACCGTGATCAGGCGACTTCCGATTTCGGCGCCGTCAATCGGCCGGGTGATGTGCAGGCCCAGCGCGGGCGGCTCCACGGTTAGAATGGCCTCGGCCGAAAACGTGCCGCCGGGCCCTGTGGCGGTGAGCGTGTACCGGGTGGTTTCGGCGGGAGAGACCTGAACGGCGCCGCCGGGATCGACGGCGCCGATGCCCGGTGCGAGGGTGCAGCTTTCGGCTTCGGTGCAGTTCCAGGCCAACGTGGCCGACTGCCCCCGGACGATAACGGGCGGATCGATGCGAATCGCTGCCGTGGGCGCCGGCAGGTCCTGAACGACGGCGATGGTCAGGTGGGGCGGCTCGCCCCTTGCACCCTGGTTCCCGGCATAACTTCTCAGCTCCACACGCAACGTGTTCTGCGCTTCGATGTGGACGTCGGCCGACAGACTGTCGACCTGCGGATTGAAATCTCCGGCCCCGAAGCATTCGGTGCCGTTCAACACGATCCGGGCGCTGCGGATGCGCCCTCCGCCGTCGGCGTCGCCGTTGACGACTTCCAGCCGCGCCGCTCCGCTGCGCGCCGCGAAGGTATCGGTATAAACAACCGGGTTGCCTTTATCGTGAACATACTGCCGGGGACCGAAGCAGTAGGTTTCCACAGCGCAGGCGGGGCCGCTGTACAACAGCATAATGGAGAAAAGAATAGACGTGAAAACCTTTTGCATCGGTTCGATCCTTCCACGCACGATCGGCAGGCAACGGCAGTCCTCAGGATCACGGCCTGTACGGAACAGGCCAAACAGGTGGGTCCGGATTTACTGAATTTTGCAGGAGTACTTCAGTTACAGATTCTTCAGCTTGAATGGCAAAACGAATGGGGTAAGAACAACAAATACGGCCTTTTGGCGGTGCCGCAGGAAAAGCGGTGATGCGCTTTATCTTGAATCGGCGGCACATGGGGAGTCTGCAGGGCCGAGACCCGGATATAATTCCCGCCGAATTTTGTCAAGGACATTTTTCGGGGGAGGGGTATAATCTTCCTCTTGTCGAAAACCGCATCCGGTTGGTCATCGAAATCGAACGTCCCGCAGGGTGCCCGAACCTGTGGCAGTACTTCCCCCGCATCCACTCCGCGCATAAAAAGGATTGCGGCTGTATGGAACCGTTCAGGTTGCCTCTGCTTGGATCCCGGGGAGACAACCGCTTCGTCACGGCTGACGATTATTTATATTTTTTCAGAGTCTGGCGAACTTGGCCTTCACTCGGCTGACAATGTTTTGCACCTGAGGTCATCGCAGAAAAAACCAGAATACCCATCCGAAGAGAATCAAAAAGATGAAATCGATCACCTGGGGGGCCCTGAGGGCGTATAAGGCATCGTCAATTCGGGCGAAGAGACGCACCCACCACGGTTTGTACTGGTCAAGGACGTCGACTCGCGGGTCAATCGCCTTGGCGGCCCTTCGGCCGCTTTCGACGGCGCCTTCGATGCTCCACACATGCGCCTGGGTGGCGGTGTGCGAACCGGCCAGGAAAAGATTGGGGACCGGCGTGGCCTGGGAGGGTATGTAGGGTTGCGTGCAGGTCGTGGTCACCCATTTGGGTTGAAAATGTTTTAGGCCTTCCGGGGAAAATTCCCACTCGTGCCAGACCTCGATTTCGGCAGTTGAAAATTCTTTCAAGGACTTCCCGCCGTTGGCATCCCGGATCATTTTGTCGAGCGCGCCGCAGCCGTAAATCTGCGCCCTGATCTCTTCGATGAATTCTTCTTTGGTGCAACGCTCGAACGGCTTATGGTAAATTCGGCCGGGAGCGCGGCTGTTGCAGGCGGTGCCTGTCCAGAGCGACTTGACGTTTTCTCCCAGGTCCACCTCTTGGCCCCAGACCTGCTCCTGGGCAAACAGGGTTAAATTGAATTCGGAATCACTNNGACCTGCGTGTGCGGGCCATCCTGGGTCAGGGGCTTGAACAGGCGCAGCACCGCCTGCTTCTCGAGTTCCGGTGTTTTGGCCAGTATGTCGGCCATGCTGAAAGGGTTGATGGCCGCGATGTACGCATCGCCGGCGATTTTTTCCTCCCCCGAAACCGCGCAGGTGATCCGGCTGCCGTCGAATTCCAGTCGGGTCAGCGGCTTGTTCCAGTAAAATTTCACCCCGCTGGCTTGAAGATGCGTGATCCAGGGCGTGAACCAGTACTCGCTGCTGGGACCCTTCAACAGCAGCCAGCCGTCGCCTGCGCCGTGGGTCCAGGCGGAACCGTCCGCATCGGCCTTGTGCCGGTGCCTGGGTCGAGTGGTCAGTTGTTTGCGGAAGAAATCACCGGTGGTATGCAGGGACACCCTCGACCAGTCCGAGCCGATCCACGGTCCGAAGCAGGAGCGCCACGTCCTGTGGGCGGTGTCCCCGAGCAGCGGCCGCCACATACGTGCGGCATTGAGCCGGCTGTACTTTCTCTGGCTGCGATGGCCGGAAGTCCACGTCTTGAGCATCAGATAGGACCATTTGACGAACTCCCATCCGCTCATGCGGAACATTTTCGGAATGCTTTTGAGGCCTTCATCGTAAAACCGGGCTTCGGCGTCATCGGGAAATATCCCGAAATCGATCGGCCGGGAGAGAACCGCATCGTATACGCTTCCCTTGTCTTTAAAGGGAATTTTACCCATCAGGTCGAAGGTGTTGAGATACCACGGCCCCATGCCGTGCCAGGAATACTCCGTGGGCATATTGTTTTTGTCAAAGCGGGCGCTTCTGAAGAAGCCACCGGGCTGTCCGGTGGCTTCATACACCGAAACGTCATGGCCGAGCAGCACCAGTTCATGGGCGGCGCTCAATCCCGCTATGCCGGCTCCGAATATAACGATCTGCATTCTGTTCTGGATGACCACCTGGCCTCTGCCGTCAGCGAATATGGATCTTCTGGTGGTGCGGTCGGTTTAGAAGCGTTTCCGAAGATGCCTGGTTTCACCGTTCACCGGCCGCCGAAGTACCACGCGTTCAGCGAATGCTGAAAGGCCAGGGTGATCCGAAAATCGGGGCTGTCGTCCCCTATGCCCGCGCCGACACCGGCGGCAATCACCGTGAGCGGGGTCAGCTGGCAGCGGATGCCGGCCTCCACGAGATTGATATCGATATTGTCTTCAATCTCCTGTTCGCGCACATAGTCGAGCACGAGGACCGTGTCGGCATTCAACAGGCGATCGTACCCGACGATGAACTTGTAATAATCGGTGCGTTCGTCCTCGGCGGCGTCGTCGTTGTGCATCCAGTCGGCGTTAAGGTGGACCCGGTGCCACCGGGCCGTTCGGCCGATCGTCTTGGAGAGGATCAGTTTCACTGTCGTGTCGATCCCTTCCGGTTCGTCTCCGACCGCAAAATCCGCCTTGCCGGCCAGGGCGGCCGCCGGCAGGTAAAGACCTTCCTGGTTGAAGTTGTAAAACAGCTCGACCCCGATGGTCTTGAATTCGTCGTTTTGCACTGCCTGACCGAATTCGTAGGGTGCGTCGATGGAAAGCTGCGTATTCAGCCATAACCCGTATTCCAGCCGCGGTACGATCAGGAACTTATCCTCGCCGTCATCGGTGCGCTCCCACCGGGCGAGCCCCTGAATTTCGGTGTTGCGGTACTTGGTCGGTATGGTGTCGCTCACTTCGGTCGGCAGGCCCTCTTCAAGATTCGTATGATCGGCGGCCGGCAGCTCCGATAACGCTAAGCAGACGGCGATCAGCAATGCCGCAATCAGCATGGCCCCAAATCTGATGTTCATCGAACCCTCCTTTTAGTTTCCGTTTCAGGGCTGGAACCTGGTCTTGTTCTGAACGTCCATCGGCTGCCAGCCGGCCTGTCTGATCGCTTCGGGAAAAGGCGGCATTTCCGGTTCGCTGTTCATGGGCCAGGGTTCGACGTCGGAAATCCCTCCCCATTTGCTCTGCCATCCCGCCAGCATGGCATCGATCATCTTCTGCGGCGCGGCGCCCGGCGCCATGGTCTCCGGCGTCATCTGCATGTGCGGCATCATCTTCTTCATCGCTGCGTGCAGGGAACCGGGAATCTCCCCTGCCTGCATGCCCGGAGCGAGTTTCATGCGGAACTGCTCCATCATGCGGGCCTTCATTTGATCGTCCATGTCGCCCGGCATCATCATGGGCATCATCTCCTCCATCATCTCCTGCATGATCCGGCTCATCTCCCCGTCGCCGCCCTGCATCCACTCGGCATAGACCCGCGGATCCATGTCCGGGTGCGGGATATTGAACTTGCGCGCGAGCTTCTCGTCTCCGGGCTGATAGCGCATGGCCGCGATCACGCGCTTCAACTCCGCGGCCTTCTCCTCGGGCGTCCACTCCGGATAGGCCAGGATGTCGTAAGCAATCCCGTGCAGCATGTGCAGGTTGTCGAAGATGTTGGCCGACTCGGGCGAAAAACGCGAGTAGCGCGGCATCTGCTCGCGGCTGAGCAGCATGCGCATGGGGCGCTTTTTCAATACCTGCGCGTAATAGGTCGAATCGGTCTGCTGCACCATCGTCACCTGTTCGTGGTCGTTGCCTCCCAGCATGATGGCCTCGTAGATCACCGGGTGCCACCAGTGCGCGGCATAAAAGAAGTTGTTCGAATCGGGGTAGTAGTTGCGGAACAGGGAGAAATAGGGTTTCATCATCACACCGGCGCGGCGCATGGTAACGTCCAGGGGGGCCGGGCTGCGGGGGATGTCGAACTTTTCCAGATAGTAGGAAACCGCCCGGTCGGTCCATGACTTCTTGTCCGCCCAGGGGATCTTTTCATCGGAGAGAATGTCGTAGGTTTGTTCGTGATGCATGTGGGTCCAGTCGATGGCGCGGTACAGGTCGAAGATAAAGCGCGCGGTGTAGGGGCCGAACATCTCCATGCTCGGTTCGGTGCGCGGCGGGTTGAACGTGGCGGCCAGAAACTCGGCGTCGGTTTCCATATCGGTGGCCGCATGTTCGCTGAGCGGGGAGAGCTGCAAAATGTCGTGCTGGACGGCGTGGGCGATGTGAATGGCGGCCGAGATCCGGAAAGCCGAATTGTGCCGGTAGAAGAAGGCGAGATTGTACGGCCCTCGCAGATGCCCGACCATGTCGCGCTGGTCCAGGGCCTCTGCCGGCTGCCCCGGGGCCGCCGTGAACAGAACGGCGGCAAGCCAGAATAGCTTTTTTAAATTCATGTGTTGCTTTCCTCCTTTTTTTAAGGCGCGAAAGCGCATTCGGCACGTCGGATCAATCCCGATCGTGATCGCGGAATGGAAATTCAGGTGAGCGGCGGGGATCAAAGCTGCGGATGGAACATCCGTTCTGACGATTTTGAAGCAGGCGAGTTGAGACCCTTCAACGGAGCACGTTTCACTTGCCGGAATCCATAGGGGATACCATCCATAAAAGTCATGGCAGGACAGTATTCCCCGGCGAATGCCGACGCTGACGTCACATTGGAAGCATGGGATGTCAGACGCCGGCTCGATGATAGCCGGATCCGGTCGGGCTTGTCGCCGCAGCGGATCCTTCCATGCGGACCCGCCGCAAGCGTTTCAGCAGGCAGCCGGCCGCATCATTCGAAGGCTTCATTGAACACGGGTGGAAACGTCAGCACAAATCCCAGGGCGATCAGGATCAGGCTCACGATCATCGTTTTCTTGAGCCCTGTTGCCTTGCCTTTCCATGCTTGATGCAGGACCGCCCAGACAACCAGCCAAACGAGGACCCCTACACTTGTTTTTCCTGACAACGGTCCGGACGGATCCCACCAGCTCAATAGGTTTTTCAATGTTTCGCTGATGACCGCGCCGGTGGTCATCAGTCCGATAACCAGACAACCGATGCCGCCGGACAGCATCGCCGCGGATACAGCTCCGTCAATGACGGCCGGTAGACTCCGCTTCACATGTTTATCTTGTACCATATTTATATCTGCCATTTTACACCTCAATAAAGGGCGCGGCTAAAGAACTGGTGCCGCTTTCGCAATGAATGCCCCGAATGCCCCTGCAATGGCAGCGGCTGTAAAGGAGATGATAAAAAAAACGGCGATCGCGTTCCGCAATTTTATATTTTCGGCGATTTGATCCCCGAAACGCCAGATCACGTAAGCCACGACAGTCGCCAGGATCGGCGAAAACCAGGCCACGTGTTCTTTCCATTCCATGCCGAGCGTATGCAGGATTGCCAGGTCCGGCACGGACAGCAGATACGACCGCGGGTACTCAAGAAGATTGGATACTTCCTGTGGCGGTTTTGCCCGGTACCAGGGATAAACGATATAGGTACCGGTAATTACGGTTAACCACGAAACGACAGCCATGGCCAAGGTCCCGAATTTCAACAGGCGGACACGGGCGATCAGCCCCCGCGGCGTCAACCAATCCGATCTGAAACCGTACAGACCGACCAGAACGCCTGAAAATGCCAGTAAAAAAATCGAACCCAGCACCATGCCATGGAATACCGTCCAGAATTCCCTTGCTGAGTGTATCATTTTAGTTTCTCCGTATATTTTAATCTGATTTTATCAGTATTGTTCCTACCTCAGAATGGCACCGGCCGGGGAAAAGTCAATTTCTCAGGGGTTTAGACTGGGCCAGGGGCAGACCGGTGCGGGGCGGCGGGCCGCCCACCGGTTTGGCGTATGGCCATCGAAAAACGCTTCCGGACTGAACCGATAGTGGTGGTTTCTGCGCGATGGTTTTCCCGAATGCGGCACAATGGGAGGCGGGACGTGGGGGAGGGCGGCGGCACGTCAGCCATTTCGCTTTAGTGAGGCTTGGGTGTGCGCAAGAGAGCAGGCCGCACTGTTTGAGCGCAGCGAGTTTGC
>DDYQ01000212.1 GCA_002348005.1 Desulfobacteraceae bacterium UBA2230
CACGCACAGAAAAGCTAATTTTTTCGGCTACAAAGTCAATCAGGGGTACGCCTGCAGAAAGTCCTCCAGCCGCGCGAGTGCCTGGGGCAGATTGCGGCGTCCGAAGCCGATGCGGAAGTGATTGCTGTTGTCGTCGTAAACCGAACCCGGCAAAAGCAGCACCCCGGCGGTGGCGGCCAACTGGTGGCAGAAACGTTCCACCCCGCCGCGCTTCAGGCGCGGAAACGCGATGGGTCCGGCCTTGGGCCGCTGCCATTCGAAAAGCTCCGCATGCCGGCTGAAAAACTCGTCCAGTATCGTCAGGTTGGCCGTGATTATCCGCCTGCTGCGCTGCGCCAGGGCGGCGCGGTGCTGCAGGGCCAGCTCGGCCAAGAATTCACTGGGTGCACTGTTGCAGATGGTCGTATAATCCTTGAGCATCGCCATGGCCTCCAGGATCCGGGCATTGCGCGTGGCGACCCAGCCGATGCGCAGGCCGGGCAGACCATACGACTTGGAGAGCACGCCCAGAGAAACCGCCTGCTCGTCGAGATCGCAAGCCGCGGGCAGGCGGTCCTGCGCAGCGTATTCCGATTCACGGTAAACCTCGTCCGCAAAGAGGATCAAACGATGTTCGCGGACCATCTGCATCAGCCTTGCGAAGCTTTCTGCGGACATCAGGTAGCCGGTGGGATTGTGGGGCATGTTGATCACCAGCGCCCGGGTGGAGGGTCGGATGGCGTCGCGCAGTTCCTCCAGGTCCAGGGCCCAGTCCTGCGCAGGCCGGGCCTCCCAGGAGGTCACCTGGCAGCCCAGGCCGCGCGCCACTTCGGCCAGCGACTGGTAGCCCGGCGCATGCACGATCAGGTGGTCACCGGCGCTGAGCGCAGCGTGCATGAAGAGGAAAATGGCCTCTTCGGCACCGGTGTGCACCAGCACCTGTTCGGGAGCGATCGTCGTATAGATTTTACTGATTTCAATGCGCAAGCCGGGCGCCCCCTGTGATTCGGTATACCCCAGCCAGTGCCGCTGAAAACCTTCCGCGGCCGCGGGTGAAAGGGCCAGAAGCTCGCCAACGGTCATCGATTCACAGTCGGAGCTGCACAACAGATACTCGACCGCGAACTCATAGCGCGCAAAATAGCGCTCCAGTTTGAAAGGGGGCAGTTTCATCCATTCTCCCGTAGCAAAAAGTGTTGTGATTCGCCGATCGTTCAATATACCCGCCGCACGGAATCCATCAACAGGAACTTTTGAGGCGATTTTTCAGGCGCAGGCAGCAAAATAGCAGTCAAGATCGGTTCTTTGAAGCCGATATAGGTTGCTGTGCATCACCGGGCATCCGGTGGAATTTCGCAGATTTTCTGCCGGGGCGTGATGGATGGCCCGGCAGGCAAAAACCGTAATCCGGCCGTAAAGGAGCATCCGCATGCGACGATGGAAACTTAGGACGCAGTTGGGTGTGGGATTTTGCATTGTCCTGTGTTTTGTCTGCGTAGTGGGCGCGGCAGGTCTGCTGGCCCTCGGCAAAACCGTCACTGCATCGGATATACACCGCAAAATCAACACCACTCAGGCACTGTTCGGTTCAGCCAAGGAACAGATCGGCCTCTTCATCCTGAACAGCCATCAGGCCGGACGCGCGGATCAACACCAGGCCAAAGAACGTGCCTTGAACAATCTCGAGCAATGCCGCCAATCGATTTCCGCAACCATTCAATCGGGCGATTTGAGTTCGGATCTTCGTGGCCAGTTCGACGGATTTTCCGCGGCCCTGGAAGATTACCGCAAGGCTTTTGTTCAGTTGGCAGACATCGAAGCCGCCAAAATAAAATTGAACGCCAGGATCACGGAGTTGTTCGACGATTATGAAGCGCTGATCGAAAGCGGCCGGTTCAAGAATGAAGAAATGCTGCTGAGCAAAAAAGTGGTTCAGGCCGGAATGGTGGCGTACTTCGAACGTTCCACTCCCCAGTACATGGCCGAAAACCAGAAGCGCATGCAGCAGTTCGAGGCCGAAATCGCGAACTGGTATGATTTCATAGAGCGCAGCGACTCGCTTAAGGCCGTTCACGCTAAGATCAAGGAGCGCTACGATCTTCTGGCGAACCAGATGCAGCAATACTACTCCCAGATCGCCGCCCAGCACCAGCATCTGAACCGGATGAATTCCGCCGCGCAAAATCTGCAATCCGGTTCGGACCTGATCGGAGAGACGCTGAGCAGGAATCTGGAAGAGGTCGAGTCGATCGCCCGCTGGATCATCCTGGCTGCAATCTTCAGCGCCCTCGCGCTGGGGGCACTGTTCGGGTGGCTGACCACCCGCGCCATCACCCGACCGATTCAGGCGGTCACCGCCGGGCTCAAGGATGTGGCCGAAGGAGAGGGCGATCTGACCAAACGCCTGGATATCGAATCCGGCAATGAAGTGGGTGAACTGGCCTCGTGGTTCAATGTCTTTATCGGCAACATGGATCACATGATCAAGGAAATCGCTCAGAACGCCTCCCGTCTGAACGCCTCTTCCAGCCAGCTGTTCCAGATCTCCGGGCATTTATCCGATGCGGCGGGCAATATGTCGGGTCGTTCCAACGCAGTGGCCAGCGCCGCCGAAGAGATGAGCAACACCATGGCCTCGGTGGCCTCGGCCAGTGAACAGGCCGCCACCAATGTGAATGTCGTCGCCACGGCGGCCGGCGAAATGAATGCCACGGTGACGGAGATCGCATCGAATACGGCAAGGGCCAGGGTGATCACCGAACAGGCGACCTCCCGTGCCAAAACCACCTCGCAACGTATCAACCAGCTGGGCAATGCAGCCGTGGCGATCAGCAAAGTCAACGAAGTGATCACCGAAATATCGGAACAAACCAATCTGCNNGGCCAATGAAATCAAGGCCCTGGCCGGCCAAACGGCCAGGGCCACCCAGGACATCAGGGCCAAGATCTCGGACATCCAGAACTCGACTTCCCAGACGGTGGTCGAGATCGAAGAAATCACCAAAGTGATCGGCGAAGTGAACGATACGGTGGCGGTCATCGCCACGGCCGTGGAAGAACAAGCCGCCATGACCCGTGAAATCGCCGCCAATATCACTCAGGCTGCCCAGGGCATTCAGGAGGTCAACCACAATGTGGCCCAGAGCTCGGAGGTATCGAACAATATAGCCGGGGATATCGGAAAAGTCAGCGGCGACGCGGAAGAGATATTCGACAACAGCGCTCAGGTGAAAACGAATGCCGATGAACTGTCCAAACTGGCGAACCTCCTGAATGCCGTAGTCGAACGCTTTAAGTACTGATCACTCGCCCAAGGCGTCCGACCGGCCGCCGAAAGTTGAAAACAGGGTTCAGGGTTCAGCCTGCGGTTTTCTTTTCCCACTGACCGCCGAGCAGACCCTTTTCCGCATTC
>DDYQ01000235.1 GCA_002348005.1 Desulfobacteraceae bacterium UBA2230
CGGCATCCAGGCCGGAGCAGCAGCGACGATCAAGGGTGATTCCGGGGATCTGCACCGGCCAGCCGGCTGCCAGCAGCGCCATGCGGGCGATGTTAACCGATTCGCCGTTCTGGTAGGACTGCCCCAGGATCACCTCATCGACCCGCTCCGGCTCGAGTCCGGCCTTGCGCAAGGCAGCCTCGAGCACCAGGGCCCCGAGCCGGTAAGCCGGCACCTCTTTCAACCCGCCGAGATATTTGCCGATCGGCGTGCGCACGCCGCTGACGATCACTGCGTTTTCCATTTCCATCTGCTGCCGTTCCCTTCTTCTTTATAGCCCGAGATAGGCCCTGCGGATATCCTGGTCGTTGATCAGCTCCGTCGATCGGCCCGAGCGCGAGATTCGGCCGCTCTCGACAATGTAGGCGCGGCTGGAGTGCTTCAGGGCCAGTTCGACGTTCTGCTCGACCAGCAGCACGGTAATCTCCCGGCCCAGGCCGGCCAGGCTGGTGTAAATCTCCTTGGTGATGCGCGGCGCGAGGCCGAGCGACAATTCGTCGATCACCAGCAGTTCGGGCCGGCTCATCAGGGCGCGACCGATGGCCAGNNGCTCGCCGCCCGAGAGCGTTCCGGCTCGCTGACTGCGGCGCTCGAGCAGCTGAGGAAACAACTGGAAGACGCGCTCCATGGTCTGTTTCAGCTGAGACCGGCCGCGGCGGGGGAAGGCACCCAGCTCCAGGTTCTCGCGCACCGTCATGTCTTTGTAGACCCTGCGGCCCTCCGGCACCAGGGCGATTCCCAGGTGGGTGATGCGGTAAGGCTTCATGCCGTCCAGTGATTGCCCGTTGAAAAGGATGGAGCCTCCCCGGGGGGCCAGCATGCCGGTGATCGCCGCCAGCAGGGAGGATTTGCCGGCACCGTTGCTGCCCAGGACGGCCACCCGTTCGCCGGCCGCCACCTCAAGGGAAATATCCCACAACACCTGGGTTTCGCCTCGGTATACATTTATGCCGGAAACGTTTAACATGTCGGCCTCATCGCGAAATCAAATGAATCCACAGCAAATCCGCAGCTCGGCGGCATTATAGACAGTCCTGGACCAGACGCCTGAAACCCGTGTTGCGGTGCCTGGGTACGCCGCAGCGACAGCGAGATGAGCGCGATACCGGCAGGGTCTTTTTAGGGTGGCGTCCACTCAATCCCCCAGATAGGCGAGGATCACCCGCCGGTCGGCGACGACGTCATGCGGCGGGCCTTCCATCAGCACCCGGCCCTGATCCAGTACGATCACCTTTTCAGTGGCCTGCATAATTGCGCCCATGACGTGTTCGATCCAGAAGATGGTCAAGCCCCGTTCATCGCGCAGACGGCGGATGAAGCCGATGGCCTCCTGTATTTCCTGGGTGTTGAGCCCGCCAAGGACTTCGTCGAGCATCAGCAACCGGGGTTCGGTGGCCAGCGCCCGGGCGATTTCGAGGCGTTTTTTCTGCACCACATTCAACAGGCGGGCTTCGGTCAGGGCCAGCGCCTTCAATCCGACCGCCTCCAGCAGGGTCAGCGCGCCTGCCTGCCAGCGGTGGCGCGGGCAGCCCGGGTGTCGGTTGATGATGCCCACGGCGACATTCTCGAGGCAGGTCATGCCGCCGAACGGCCGGGTGACCTGAAAGGTGCGCGCGATGCCCTGACGACAGACCTGGATAGCGTTCAACCCGGTGATCGCGCGGCCTTGAAAGGTGATCCTGCCGGCGCTGGGTGCAATGGCGCCGGCCACGATGTTGAACAGCGTGGTCTTGCCGGCGCCGTTGGGACCGATCAACCCGACGATGCTGCCCTCCTCGACGCTGAAGTCGACTCCGGTCAACGCCTTTACGCCGCCGAAATGCTTGCTGATGCCCCTACCTTCCAGAACGGCCATCACATAACCCCCTGCCCCTGCTTCGAATCGACCGTCAATCGCACCGCCGGCCGCCGGTGGCGCAGGTTCCTGGCGATTCCTACAATTCCCCGGGGAGCAAAGCGGGCGACGGCAAGGGCCACCAGGCCGAATACCAGTACATGATATTCGCCGTAGGCCCGGATGTATTCGGACAGAAACTCCAGCACGAAGGCGCCGATGATCGGGCCGGCAAAAGACCCCATTCCACCGATCACCGTCATTGAAAGCACCAGGAATTGCTGATCGAGTGAGGGGATATGCGGCGTTATCAGCAGCAGATAGTGGCCGTAGAGGGCACCCGCCAGTCCGGCCAGGGCGCTGGAAACCGTAAAGGCCAGCAGGCGCACGCGCACCACGTCAACCCCCAGCGCCGCGGCCGCGCGTTCGTCGTTCTGAACGGCGCGGAAATTCATGCCGGTGTTGGAATGAATCATGCGGTACACCACCGCCAGGACCAGCAATGCGGCGACCAGAAAAATATAAAAGTAGACCAGTTTGGAATAAGCGGCCACCAGGCCGGGCACCTGAAGACCCATGGTGCCGCGAGTGATTTCATATTCGTTGTTGATGACGATGTGCAGGATCTCGGAAAATCCCAGCGTGGTGAGCGACAGGTAAATACCGCCCATTTTAAGGCACAGCACGCCCACCAGGAAGCCGAAAATCGCCGCCAGCAGAATGCCGGCCAGCACCCCGATCCAGGGGTTGACGCCCCAGCGCGCGGCCAAAATCCCGGAAGCATAGGCGCCGATGCCGGCAAATGCGGCGTGACCGAAGGAAACCTGGCCGGTGTAGCCGGCGATCAGGTTCCAGGAGGAGGCCATCATGACGTAAAAAAGGCTGATGATCAGGATGTGCTGCTGGTACATGCCCATGCCCAGGGGCAGCAGGCTGAACGCAGCCAGTCCGGCGACCAGCAGCAGATTGCGCTTGGAAAGAGTCAACTCAAACTTCCTTTGTGCGCCGATGGCGCAGAGGGTCTGTTTTCATCACGAACGATCACGCCTGGCTGCGGCCGAACAGGCCCGCGGGCCGAATCAGCAGCACCAGGATAAGGATAATGAAGCCGAATACATGCTTGTAGCCGGTGGAGACGAAAGCCGCGCCCAGGTTTTCCACCAGGCCCAGGGTCAAACCGCCCAGCACGGATCCCCACAGCGAACCCATTCCGCCCAGCACCACGCAGACAAAGGCCGTCAACGCTACCGGCACGCCGGCCGTGGGCGTGACCGGGAACACGGGCGACAGAATCACGCCCGCCGCTCCGGCCAGGGCGCATCCCAGGCCGAAGCCGAGCATGTTCAACCGGGTGGTGTTGATGCCGTTGAGCTCCGCCATAACACGGTCCTGGGAGGCGGCGCGGATCATGCGGCCGAACCAGGTCAGCTTGAGCATGGCGAATACCAGCACGATCACCGCCACACCGGCGATCAGCGCGGCGATGCGCTGGTTGCCGTAATAGAAAAGGCCGAAAACGTTGGTTGCGCCCTGGACCCAGTTGGGCGGCTTGTTGGGGTACGGGCCGAAGATCAACAGGTAGGCGTTTTGCAGTACGATCGACAGAATGAACGTCAGAATGAGCGAGTACATGTCGTCGCCGTAGGTGGGCCGGATCAGCAGGTGCTCCACCAGCAGGCCGAAGGCAAACACCAGAATGACCGCCAGCAGCATGGACGATAAAGGATCGATACCCATGGCGTGCGCAAAGATGTAGGAAAAATAGCCGGCCAGGATATAGAATTCGCCATGGGCGAAGTTGACCACATTCATGATTCCGACCACCAGCGACACCCCCAGCGCAGCCAGGGCGTAGATGATGCCGATCACGATTCCGTTGGTAATGGCGAGGGCCAGCATGCTTTCCGCAGTTTCGTTATGGAGGTTGGTTTGATACCCGCCGTGCCTTTTTTCCAAGCGCGCTGATGTCGCCCGGCATTCGGACGGTCGAGTGAAGAACGTCTAAAAGACCGACGCATCGACAATGGTATCGCCCGGCCGCGACCCCGAGCACCGTCACCGAGCACGGGGTTGCGGCCGTATCGAAACGAATTCACCTTGTCAGTGCATGAGTTTCCCTGTGGCGGCTTCGGGCGGATAAAGCACGACCTGCTGCTTGTCCTGCCACTGGATCACCAGCATGGGCGGCATCCAGTGGTGGTATTCGGGCCCGCCTTTTTCGACTCCGAATTTGGCGGTGCCACGGGTCACCGTCAGGTTGGTCTGTTCCAGCGCGTCCACCAGTTTTTCGGCATCGGTGCCGCCGGCGCGGTTGATGGCGTCGGCCGCGATCAGGACCGCGTCGAAAATGGAGCGTGATTTATAGTCGGTCGGGTTCTTGCCGAAGGCTTTTACATACGCTTCCCGGAATTGGGTGGCCAGGGGAGTCAATTCCACTTTTTCGTGCATGGAGGAGACAAAGGCTTCCTTGTTTCCGTAATCCCCCACATTGGTCCAGTAGTCGGGCCACAGGCTAGGCGGGCCGGCACCGTCCAATATCACGGCCTTGGGGGTCAGGCCGACTTCACCGGCCTGAGCCACGAAATAATGCAGGCCGGTGCCGTAGATGAAGGCCAGCACGACATCAGGATCAAACGCCTTGATTTTGGTCAGTTCGGTGTAGTGATCCTGGCTCTTCGTTTCGGTGTTCAGCGTTTCGAAGGGGATTTTGGCGGCCGTCAGGGCGGCTTCGCTGAGCTTGGCGATCCCCAGGCCCCAGTCGCTGTTTTCAGCCACGATGTAGGCTTTTTTGAATCCCGAGTGGGTTACCCACTCGGCGATGGTTTTCTTGACCACGCCGGAGTTGGAAGGGCCGGCGCGGAATACATAACGGTAGTTTTTGGCGGTGATCGGGTCGGCCCAGGCTTCCACCACCACGAAAGGCACTTTCAGGCGATTGGCCACTTCGATCTCGGCCAGGGCGGCCGAGGAATGGCTTTCACCCAGAACCATGGCCACCTTGTCGCGCGTCACCAGACGCTCGAAGCCCGAAGCGGCTTTGTCCGGCGCTCCGGCGGTGTCTTCGAACACCACTTCGAGCGGCTTGCCCAGAACACCGCCGTTGCTGTTAACGTACGCGGTGCCAAGCTGGATGCCCTCTTCGAAGGCTTTGCCGGTGGCGGCGGCGCCTCCCGTGCGGGGTCCCACCACTCCGATTTTGATCGTCTCGGCGGCCTGAAGCGGAGCGGCGACCAGGCTCAAGGCCAAAATCGCCAGGCCAACGCTCACAACCGCGGCTGACAGCATCTGTTTCGATACGCTTTTCATCCCTGCCTCCTTTTAAGGTTTGGTGGACCGTGACCATACGACGTTTTGTCTGCCGGCATCGGGCGCCGAAGTAAGGACGAATGCAGAAGGCTGAGAGGGTGAACGCAAGCGTTGATTCATTCGTCACCCTTGGGATCCCTTGCATCTTTGCCGCTGTCGTATCTACTTCCGCGGTAAACCCAATTCAGCCAGCTTGCCGGCCGTGGGGCGCCCTTCCGGATCCCAACCGCGGCATTTGTAATATTCGGGCAGCATGGCGTCCATGCGGCAGACCATGCCTTTTGACGGACCGTCGGGCAGCGGCTCCTTGACCAGGCGGTCCGGCAGCTGGTCGTCACGACTGCTGAACCCCGCCCGCACCAGAAAGAGCCGCTCGGCATTGAAAATGCGCTCGCCGGCAAGGGAGAGCGCTTCCAGGGTGTAGCCGGCGCCGGTGGCGGCATTGAGCAGTTCCATAACGCCCTGGGGCCGGATGGCGCTCTCCGGTATGACCAGGTTGCGCATGGAAAAGAACACGCACAAACCGGCGGAATCGATCACTGCGAAACTATCCTGATAATCCTTGACCAGCTGGGGTTTGTCTTCCCAGGATTGCGGATCGATCAAAGACGGCACGCCGAGGATTTCGGTATAAGCTGTATCGCCGCGCATGTGCGAGGCGCCGATCGGCGAAGTGGCATAGGTCAGCCCCATGCCCTGGGCGGCCCGCGGCTCGTAGCCGGCCGGCTCCTGCCCCTTGACCGTGATGGACAGCTCGGGGTGGCCGAAGCGTTCGGCCAACCGGCGGCTGCCCTCGGCCAGGAAGCGGCCGAAGCCCTTCATTTCGGCGGTCAAACGGGTCAGTTCCACCAGGGCGCGGGCATCGCCGAATGGCAGCGGCATGCCCACTTCCTTTTCCGTCAGGATGCCTTTTTCAAACATCTCCATGGCGCAGGC
>DDYQ01000186.1 GCA_002348005.1 Desulfobacteraceae bacterium UBA2230
GCGCCAATGGGTGGACAGCGCCCCCAGCAGCGTGCCGGAGCGCGAAATCAGCGGCGTGGTCTGTACCGCAAGGATGCCGGTCCGCAGATAGGTCTGCAGGTCCTGGCTGCCGGCCATGAAACCGCAGGCCCGTATGTCCGGGACCACGACCCTTTGACCGGTGCTCAGGCACCTGCCGCAGGTCGTCTGAGAATCCGGACGCACCCATTCCCAGAAACGCGCCGCCTGGTCGCTGAACCCGCGGTGCCCCAGCAGGCGAAGCTCCCCTGCGGCGCCGCGCTCCGGGTCCAGCATCTGCAAGCTGGCGAAGTCGGCCTGCAGGATCGCCGCCGCCGTATCGAGGATATCCTCGTACAAAACCTTCAAATCCTCGGCCTGGATCAGGCGGGTGCTGACCTGCTGCAGGTTTCGGGTGGACTCGAGCTCTTTGGCGAGCTGCTGTTCGCTGCGCTGCAGGGCTTCTTCGAAACGCTTGCGTTCGGTGATGTCGCTCGCCGCCCCGAACCACTCGACGATTTCACTGCCGGCGTCCAGCAGCGGAACCGCGCGTGAAAACGTCCATCCCAGGCTGCCGTCCGCCCGGCGCACCCGATGTTCGAACACAAAAGCGCTCCTGGTCCGGATGGCCTCGTCGATCGCGGCGGTCACGGCCGGCTGGTCGTCAGGGTGAATGTATTCCTGAAGCCAGTTGCGGCTCGGCCGCGCTGTGTCGGCGAGAAAGCCCTTGCTGGTGAGCTGGCGCATTTCGCTCCAATCCGGACTCATCCGGTAGAGCACCTCCGAGCTGGCCGACAGCAGCATACGAAACCGCTCATCGCTTTCCCGCAGCGTTTCCTCTATCGACCGCTCCCTGGTTTGCAGTCCGTCCAGCTTACGGGACAGTTCCTGAAGCTGCTGTTCCTGAGCGGCCAGCCGGGATCGGGCATCGGCCAGTTCCCGGATCAACTGCTCGCGTGATTCGCCTGGATCGGCGGCAGCCTGGTTGGTTTCTTTGGACATAAGGCGCACCTTGTCGGATCTTGTTCGGGGAGCTGGGCGGATCGACGGATTTCAGGAATAGAGTGGAGCCCCGAAGGGTCCGACCATAAACCATACAGGCCAAAGATTCAACAGACTGTTCGTCGTGTGAACAGCCGTTCCGCTGGATTCGGCCTTTTCAGTTCCTGATTTTCCGGATCAGCCAGGCCATGTTCTGCCCGAGGGTCCGCATGGTCTGCAGTCCCTCGTCATCCTTTTCCACGTCCCCTTTGTCCCGGCCCAGACCGATGTTCCAGTAACTCGACCCGGGAACGATCATCTGGGCGATGGTAAAGAAGTGGTTGATCGAATCGAAAGTATGCACGGACCCGGCCCGCCGCGCCGCTACCACCGCGGCCCCGACCTTGCGCCGGTACATTTCCCCATTGGCCCGCGATACCATGCCGCTGCGGTCGATGAGGGCCTTCAGATCGGCGCTCATGTTGGCAAAATAGGTGGGCGAGCCCAGCAGGACGCCATCCGCGGCGTCCATCTTTTCGATGCAGTCGTTGAGCATATCCTTGGTCACCGCACACTTCCGGTTCTTGTTCTCGAAGCATTTGTAGCAGGCAATGCATCCGCGGATGTTCCTGGCGCCGATATGCATCAACTCGGTTTCAATGCCGTCTTTTTCCAGTTCATCCAGCACCGTCCTGATCAGACGAAACGTGTTTCCATCTTTGCGGGGGCTGCCGTTGAAGGCGACGACTTTCATGCGCACGCTCCTTTGGATTTCAGCAGCAGCCGGTCGAGGCCGCTGCGGGGTTGATGAAACCGGTCTCAGGGACCGGATAGGATCCCAGCCACCGCCCTTGGGCAAGCTGCGGCAGCAGTGGAGACAGGGGGGGGGTGCAACCGTGCCCTTCCATCTCCAGAAAGTAAAGGCGCTCTTCTATTCTTCCTCCGCAGGGTCGCTCGTAGATCGAACGGATCCGAATCTGCGCATTCAGCAAGCCGGCAAGCGCCGCATTCAGCTTTTCGCCAACCAGCAGGATCGTGTTGTCCCGTCCGGTGGGCGGTGGCGTCTCCGTTCCCAGAATCCAGAAACGGGTCGTGTTCAGAGGAGAGCTTTCGATATCGGCTGCCAGAATCTTCATCCGGTACAGATCCGCCGCCGTCCGCGAGACGATCGCCGCGGCGGCCCCGGTGCGGTCCGCCTCTGCCCGGGCTGCCGCGGCGGCCGACGAGGGGACCGCGATTCGGGCGGCATCCGGCAGATTGCGGGCAAGCCAGCGGGCGCACTCTTCAAACGCCTTGGGATGGGCCAGCACCGTCCGGATTGCCGGGATGCCCGCCGGCGGCCGCGCCGCCAGCTGGTGGTGGACCGGCAGGAGAATCTCGCCGCTGATCCAGACCCTGTCCAGGCGGGCAATGGCATCGAGGTTCGCCCCCACCGTGCCGCCGATGGAGCTGTCGACGGCCACAATGGCCCGGTCGGCCGCGCCCTGCCGGTAGAGCCGAATGACTTCGTCGGCCGTGGCGCCGGGCACCAGTTCGCATCCGGGCTGGAACGCCAGCACGGCCGCCTCGTGGCTGAAGGTTCCGGGCGGGCCGAGATAGGCGGCGCGGCAACGGTTCATGGCCCATCCCCTTTTCGCTCTCCTCGGCGGCGCTGAAGCGTTTCCAGGATTTGGGAGGCTATCGGCGGGCAGCCTTGAACGAAGTGGCCCCGCTCGCGTAAGTTTTGCGTGCAGTTTCCCAGCAGCACGGTTCCTTCGGGAATGTCCCGAACCCATTTTCCGATGGCCACATGGAATTTTTGGTCCGCCAGTCGGTATGCATCCAGGCGCTGGCGCTGCTCCCGAAGAAAAATCATCAGCGTGGAAAGACAGGCGCTGCAGGACCCCTGATCGTAGACGGCCACGTCCGGATAGGAAATCGAAATTCTGGCCGGGGGCGGCGCAAAGGGGTCTTCCCACTGCATGAAATCCGGGGGGTCGACGGAAATTTTCTCCGGGTCGATTTCGCCCAGCCCGAATGCATGACAGAGCCGCAGGTGCGGAATCTGGCGGGGATCGAACCCCATGAGGCGGGAGGCGACGCTGTCCGCGGCCACGGCATCCGAGCCGGCCACCAGCACGCCCGCCTTCTTCGCGCTTCCGTATCCCGGACCCATGCCCTCCATGCCCACCGTTCCGTCGGTTACAACCAGATGCGGGGCAAGCACGGTGGCCATTTCGGCGATGGCCACATCCAGTTCTTTTTCTTCGTTGACGACCTCCGGATTCGCGAGATGATGGAATCCGGCCTTCGCCCGCTTCCAGAGCAGCCCCTTCATGTTTTTGATTCCCAGGGTGACCCGGGTGTGCATGTGGGTTTTCATCACCGGGACGGAGACGATGCGGTCGACCTCCTTGACGATCGAGGAGACCTTGATCTTCTTGATCAGTCTTCCGCCGGGAACCGCAATCTCCAGGGGGTCCAGACGGTCCAGGTCGAGGAGCGGGACCTTTTTCTCCGCGGCCATCGCTTCCATGCCGGTTTTCCGGAACGCAGCGGCCGCCTCGACCCCTAAAATACAGCTTTCGCCGACGATGATCTCGCGCGCCCCCATCCGTTTCAAAAAATCGACGACCGCGGCGACGACCCCCGGATGGGTCGTCACGCCCTGCCCCGGCGCGGCCAGGCGGGCCGCATTGGGTTTGACCAGGACTTTGCGGCCCTCAAAATCCGGAAGAGAAAGACGGGAAAGCAGTTCGGCGGCGGTCCGGTACGGATCGTCGCCTCGGGCCACGAATACCAAAGATCTGTGCATTGGGTCTCTTTTCAACTGGTGCTTCCATTTTTCGATGCAGCCGGCCTACCGAGCTGATCCGCTTCCACTTTCCGGCGCGGCCGGGGAGAGGTCGGCCAGCGGGTTGCCGCCGTGATAGATCATCTTTCGATCCACAAACACGAACGCCGATCCGGCCAGCGCCAGGAGATCGAACGCCCAGAGGGGCACGATCCACAGGACGCCGATCACGATGAGCAGCACCCGGCCCAGGGGTTTTATTGCCCCGCGCAGCTGGCCGATAAGGCCGGCGCTCAACAAAATCATGGACATCCCCGTGCGCAGGGCGCAGGCCGCCGTATCCAGCCAGCTGTCGCCGACCAGGAGCAGTGAAGGGTCGTAGACAAACACGAAGGGCATCAAAAAGGCGGCGTAGCTGAGGCGCAGGCTGTAGCGGGTCGTTTCGACCCAGTCCGCGCCCGCCATGCCCGAGGCGATATAAACGGCGCCGCAGACCGGAGGGGTGATCGCCGAGAGAATGGCGAAGTAAAAGACGAAGAGGTGGGCGGCCAGCGGATGAATGCCCAGGCGGACGAGAACCGGTGCGGCGACTACGGCCGCCATGATGTAAGCGGCGGTGGTGGGCACTTCCATCCCCAGGATGATGCAGGTGGCCATGGTCAGGACGAGCGCCAGAAAAAGGCTCCCCCCGCTCAGATCGAGGATGAACGTGGAGACTTTCACGCCCAGCCCGGTGTAGGAGAGGATAGCGATGATGATCTGGGCGCAGGCGCAGATGCTTGCAATCATCGCGATCTGGGAGGCGCCCTCCTGCACCGCCCCCTTGATCTTGGAAGCGAAAGTGCGATCGAACCGCCAGCTTGAATTGAAGAAGGCCAACGGAAGGGTGCTCGCCGTGGCCCAGAAGGCGGAGTACTGAGGCGTATAGAGATTGAAAAGGAAGAAGAGCAGGACGGCGAACGGGATGATGAAAAAGCTGCTGGCCGCGGCGGTTTCGAGCCAGCCGGGAAGCTCGTGCGGCGCCAGGCCGTGCAGTCCGTCACGCTTGGCGAAAAAGTGAATTCCGATCCAGCAGGTGGCGAAGTAGAGAACCGCCGCCACCCTTCCGGCGGTTCTCTACTTCGCCACCTG
>DDYQ01000070.1:0-1037 GCA_002348005.1 Desulfobacteraceae bacterium UBA2230
AAGCGCATCGACGCCGTTGAAAATGTTTCGGAAGCGCTCTTCGACGAATGGCGTGCGGAGATCCGTCAGTACACCAGCGAGGCGCTGCGAAAGTCGAGCCGGCGCAAATATGATCTGACCAAAGCAAAATATGAAAAACTCATCGCGGCGATGCGAAGGGCCGAGTCCAAGCTGGAGCCCGCCCTGACCCCCCTGCGCGACCAGGTACTTTACATGAAGCACAACCTGAACGCCCGCGCCATTTCCGGATTGAGCGCTGAACTGATCACCGTTCAGGGCAATGTGGATATCCTGGTGCGCGACATGGAGGCCGCCATTGCCCAGGCCGACCAGTTTATCGCCGCCCTGCAGGCGGAATAGCCGGCGCGCCCCCCTGCTGGCATCGCACGCCCGTGCGGAATCAAGCGTTGCGCAGTGACCCGACCACCCGTCGATTCTTGATAAACACGCGGATCAACAGCGGAGTGGAGATGATGACGGCGACGACGCTTAGCGAATACGATGGATAAAAGAGCATGATGGCGCAGATGCCGATGACATACCGTTCCAGCGTCGACAAGTTTTGCCGGAAATACCCCACCACAGCGACATTCAGATAGAAGATGCCCATGATGGTAAAGAAGAAGGTAAAGATGATATGCCCGATCGCCTCGCCGCGCGGCAGCGTCTGGAACACCGGAATGATCAGCAGCGCGGTGCCGCTCAGCGACAAAATGAGGGTGAGCCCGATGAGGTACTTGGGCAGGGCCACGCGGGCGGCAAAGACCCCGGTGCGGATCGGATCGGTCCCCATCACCGNNCGGAAAGGGCCACCGGCGGCGTCACTTCGGCAAGAACCGCGAAGTAGAACAAAAACATGTGAGTGGCCAGCAGGGCCGCTTCTTCGGGGATACCATTGAGCATGGCCAGTTTTTGAATCGTGGGGGCGGTCAGCGCCGAAGTCAACACATAGGTGGCGATGGGTGGCACGCCCATTCCCAGGACCAGGCTGAAAAATCCCGTAAAGAGCACCGCCAGCAGGATGCTGCTGCCGGAAA
>DDYQ01000070.1:1088-24715 GCA_002348005.1 Desulfobacteraceae bacterium UBA2230
CGGATGCTGGGGTCGGCATAGGCGAACAGCACGAAGAGAATCGCAGCGGCCGTAACCGTAATGTTGATCGAAAAACCTCTGTAAATCATGAAGATGATAAACCCGATGGGAATAAAAACGTAGCAGTACCGCTTGAAATAAGAAAAATCGATCAGGGCGGAAATTTCCAGGTTCGCCAGTTTTTCCTTTTTAACGTACAGCTCGTTGTAGGTCACAATCCCGAACAGGTAGAGCAGCATCGGGCCGAGGGCCATCACGATGATCCACGAGTAGGGAATCGAGAGCAGTTCGACCATGATAAATGAAATCGATCCCATCACCGGCGGGGTGATATAGGCAATCGACCCGACGGTGGCGATCACGCCGGCGGCCACCAGCTTGTCGTAGCCCACTTTCTCGAACAGCGGTTTGGTAAGGGTCGCTACAAACTGCGTGTCGGCGGCGCCCGATCCGGAAAACATACCCATCAGCACCGCCATCACCGAGCAGGAACGGCCCGGTGAGGCCGGACTGCGGCCCACGAACAGCAGGGCGATGTTGGCGATGATTTTTCCGAAACCCATCCGGGTCACGATCGCCCCCATTATCGTGAAGTATATCAGGTACTTGAGAGAGACGCCGGTGATCGAGCCAAAAATGCCGGCCTCGGTTTCGCAGTACATCTTGCCCAACAGCATGTCGAAATCAAACCCGGGATTGGCGAAAAGTCCCGGTATGCCGTCGCCGTAAAGATTGTAAAGCAGGAAAATCATCACGATCGTCGGCATAATCGGACCACTCAGGCGGAAAATCACCCCCAGAACCAGCAGGATCTCGGCGAAGGACATGATCAGATCCCATGGTTCGGGCATAATGGCCCGGTAGATCAGTGTTTCATAGTGGATGACCAGGTAGATAAACGGCAGAAAGCTCAACAGGGCGCAGATCAGATTGGACCCCTTCTGGGTCGAATGCAGGAGCGTCGGCAGCATGGTGCAGGCCCAGATGACGATGGCAAAACCTTTCAGGGCGACCGGAATATCGAGCTTGACCAGCTCGATGGTGATCAGAATCGTCATGATAGCCAGCGGCAGGGCCCCGATTCTGCTGCGCGGTTTGATGCGCAGATAACTGACCAGATACCCCAGCAGGGCGATCAGAAAGACATGCACGGCCCGCTGCACCTGGGTCAGATCGAGAACCGAAATCCTCAAATCGGCGATGGGGGTGTAAGGGTGAATGACCAGATAGATGTGGTAGAGGGTCCCGATGATGGCAACGACCGCCAGCACCCGTTTCACTATAGCGTCCATAACAGGGCCACCTCCAGACAGCCATCTTTTACTTCGATGGCATAAAACCCCACCCTGAGAGAAATTCCCTTGACCGAGCAGAACCTGAGTCGATCGGTGGATTCTTTGGCAACCATTTCATTCATGTCGTAAACACCATGCGTGTAATACGCTTCGGTTGTATCGTCCGTGGAAACGGAAAACGCCTGAAAGCGCCTGCCGATGTGGAAGCGGACAGTAACAGGATGGTCGGTAACGGAATTGACGAATCGGATCTGACCCGACTGCCAGCGAAAAAACGCCGCCAGTCGGGTCTTGTGGTTGGTTCGGATCACGGCAGGTTTGAAAAGACCCAGAAAGCAGACCACTGCGACAGCCGCCACGATCATCCGACGGCATCGGATCATGCGTTTCAGCTATTTCACTAGTCCTGTTTCGGTAAAGTACTTCGCGGCCCCCGGATGAAACGGGATCGCTGTTTTGCCGACGAAGCGGGCCGAATTTTCGGCTGTGGTGTCCCGGGCCGCTTTCACCGACGAGTGCAGGGTCTCCAGGTTTTCGAATACGGCCTTGGTCATGTTGTAGGCCAGTTCGTCGGGAAGCGACTCCGGACCCACAAACATATTCCAGAAGGCCAGCGTAGGCGTATCCTCCTGGGTGCCGTAAACGGTCTTGGGAATCGTCTGGCTGTCGGCCAGGCCGGAGAATTCCTGTTTGAACGCAGCCACACCCGGATCGCTGTCCGGCAGGGGAACCAAGAAGAGATTAGCGCCCTTGCGTTTCAAGGTATTGGCCAACTCGACGATCGAACCGGTGGGCAGCCCGCCGGACCAGACATATGCATCCAGGGTTCCGTTGGCCAGGGCCTCATCGGACTCCTTGGCGCCCAGTTTCTCCCATTTCCTGAATTTATTCGGATCGATGTTGGCAGCCTTCAGCAGGTTCAGCGCCGTAAATTCGGTTCCGGATCCTGGAGCCCCGGTGGAGACCCGTTTGCCGTCGAGATCGGAAAGCGTCTTGATGCCGGAGTTGTCCGTGGTCACGACATGCAGGTAATTGGGGTACATCATCCAGAGGATAGCGGCTTTGGCGGGTTTGGGGTTGAATTTTTCATGCTTGCCGGTCACTGTGAAATAGGCCGTGTCGGGAAGAACGGTACCGATGTAGAAGGATGACTTGGCCGGATCGGTTTTGTCGCGAAGCAGCAGCATGTTGTCCACGGAAGCCGCCGTCTGGATGGCGGTGGCGGCGGCGACATTGTTTTTGCTCAGTATTTCGGACACCTGAGTCCCATAATAGTAGTAAACTCCGCCGATTCCGCCGGTCGCAATGACCACCTTCGCGCTCTGAGCATACCCGTTGGCGGTAAAAAGCATTAGGGCCAGGGCTACCAAGCTTATTCTTCTCATGTCGCTCTCCTTTGCTTGCAGATGCCGCAGCCGATTTTATGCGGCAGTTAGGGGACGGTAAAAGGCCTCCCGGAAGCAGCATTATCAACAATCGGGGGATCGGCTGTCCCACCGGGAAGATTTCTCGGGCATGGGCCCCGCGGACCCACGTGAGCGTCCTGCAAGGCAAACAGCTATTGAATAGCTATAAGCCCTTCATAAAGTCAAGCGTGCTGAATACATATTTTTCTGTTTCCATTCGGCGCTTGAAAGCGGGTCATTCGGTGTTGGAAAATGCACACCATGTCCGAAATCGTCTTGACCTTCCGGTGGGATCTTCGGATGATGCCGGGCAGGATGACACGACGCCTTGAGGTCCGTACCATGCTTGATCAGCAAACGTGTGAACAGGCGCGGCGTTCCCGCGACCCGCGCTTCGACGGCCTGTTTTTCATCGGTGTGAAAAGCACCGGTGTTTACTGCCGGCCGATCTGCCCGGCGCGCACGTGCAAACCCGAAAATGTGGTGTATTATCCCAGCGCGGCGGCGGCGGCGGCGGCCGGGTTCAGACCTTGTCTGCGTTGCAGACCTGAGACGGCGCCCGGATCGCCGGCCTGGAACGGCACCTCGTCCACGGTGGCGCGTGCCTTGAACCTGATCCGCGAAGGCGCTTTGAACGGTCATTCGGTTGAAGCGCTAAGCGCCCGTCTGGGAGTCGGGTCGCGCCATCTGCGCCGGCTGTTTCAAATTCATTTGGGCGCTTCGCCTGTGGAAATTGCCGCCACGCAGCGCGTCCTGTTTGCAAAGCAACTGCTCACTGAAACCGACCAACGCATGACCGAGATCGCCTTTGCTGCCGGCTTTGGCACCATTCGCCGCTTCAATGCGGCTTTTCGCAAAATCTGGGGTCAATCGCCCAGCAGCGTACGCCGCCGTCATGTGGACGTCGATGCATCGGCAGCGCCGTTCCGGTGCCGCTTGGCACTCTCCTTCCGCCCCCCTTTCAACTGGCCGGCCATGTTGGCTTTTTACCGGCAGCGCGCCATTCCAGGGATCGAGTCGGTCGATGAGACCCGCTACTGCCGCAGCGTCCGCCTTGGCCGAACCTGCGGGGTTATCCGGCTGGAAATGGCGCCGGACGGCCGCATGCTTGAGCTTGCCATGTCACTGAACAGCAGCGCCGGTTTGCTGCCAATGGTGGAACGGGTGCGTCGCATGTTCGATCTCAGCGCGGACATGGCGGCGATCTATTCAGTTATTGGGTGCGATCCACTGCTGGCCCGCAGCATCGACCAGAACAGGGGGTTGCGGCTGCCCGGCGTTTGGGACCCGTTTGAAGCGGCCGTCCGCGCGGTGGTCGGCCAGCAGATCTCGGTGGCCGCGGCGCGCACCGTGGTGGGACGCATTGCGACGCTGAGCGGCCCGGCGTTCGAGCCGGACGATAACTGGCCGGGATTGACGCATTACTTCCCATCCCCCGGGGAACTGCTGGCGGCTGATTCCTCCGCCTGGGGGATGCCCGAAAAACGCGCAACCACGATTAAGCGCCTGGCCCATGCGGTCGATTCCGGAAGCGTCGCCCTCGAGGTGGGTACATCCCTTTCAACATTCATCGAAAGCCTGACCGCTTTGCCCGGTATCGGAGAGTGGACTGCGCACTATGTGGCCATGCGCGGACTGGGCGAGCCGGATGCGTTTCCGGCCAGTGACCTGGGCATCCTCAAGGCGTTGAAAACCGGCGACCAGCGCCCCGACCGTCAAGCGATAGCGCGTCGCGCCGGCACCTGGCGACCCTGGCGGGCTTATGCGGCGATTTACCTGTGGTGCCTGAAGGAGATAACCCATGATGGTTTATGATCATTACGCAACCGGCCTGATCGGCGAACTGACCCTGGCGGGCGACGAAATGGGGTTGCAGCACATCGAATTTCAAACCGCCCGGCGACCGCTTCGCATCGATCCCGCCTGGCGGCGGGACCGCGCATTTTTCAAAGCTGCGCGCGATCAGCTTGCATCTTATTTCCACGGCGAACTGCGGCAGTTCGACCTGCCCCTTGCGCCAGCGGGCACCCCCTTTCAGCAAAAGGTCTGGGCTGCGCTGCGCACGATACCCTACGGAGAACTGGTTTCCTACAAGTGGATCGCCGAACAGGTCGGCAGTCCGAAGGCCGTGCGTGCCGTTGGGGGCGCCAACGGCCGCAACCCACTGCCGGTTGTCATTCCGTGCCACCGCGTGATCGGCTGTAATGGCACGCTGACCGGCTTTGGCGGAGGGCTCGATGTAAAGCAGCGCCTGATTGTGCTCGAAAACCCCCGCTATTGCGGCATCTCCGGTAACCGCCGGGGGCATCGACCTGCATCCTGACGGCATCTGGGAAATGCAGGTTGTGACAGGCGGTGCCGCTTCGGCCTGCCTGCAGGCGCATCGCCTGAAAGTCCGGCCACGCAACCATGGCAACGCCCACCATTGACATTTCCGCCCCCGGGCCGTTAAGTATGCCGATCAGCGAATCATCACGCCGAGGATAGAAGCACTCGTGTCAAATGCCATGCTCTGGGAATACCGCGACTTCGTTCATCCCCTGCCGTCCGGACGGATGTGGGTCAACTGCGGCCGCGTGGATCACCCGGATATTTTGGCCGTGCTTTTTATGACCTCAGCGGCTCGGGAGAGCTCAAAACGCATTCAGGCTTTCGAGAAGGCTCAGGCGCTTTTCTGGCGCGAATTCCACCAGGAGATTCATGCGGCCATGCAAACCTGGCTGGACCGGGGCTGGGAGCCGGGTGACGAGGCCGGCCCTTCCGGCATAACCCTTCGAACCTACAAGAGCTTTAAAACCTGTCCCACAATGAGGCCTTTGCTGATCGTGCTTTCCTTTTTAATGATCGGGCTGCCGCTTTTCTGGCGCGACACCGTCGCGGAGGCCACGGAGTTTCGTCTGTTGATGCGACGGCCGGCAGGGACGCAGGCCTGAAGCGTTTCGGCAAGCGGCCGGCCCCACAGAGCAGCACCCCGGGTCAATGAATATCTACTTTCCCTCAGCTTCCTGATTGAAATGCTTCCGTTTTGCGGGTAGCCTGTTAAATCAATTTCCCCTTCACAGGAGTCTGCCATGCGTTGTCTTGCATTCACCCTCTGTTGCAGCATTGCCGCCGTACTGGTGTGTGTCGGTGTTCATGCCGATCAAGGATCCTTCAGCGCGGCCACCCAGGAGTGTCTGGACTGTCATACCACGTATCACCCGGGAATCGTAGCCGATTGGCAGAAGAGCCGTCACGCGGCCGTCACCCCTGCCGTCGCCATGGACCGGCCCGCCACAGCGCGTCGGCTCTCCTCGCCTCAAGTGCCGGAATCCTTGCGCGACACGGTGGTGGGCTGCGCCGAATGTCATACGCTGCGTGCCGAAGCGCATGCCGACACCTTCGAACACAACAGTCACCGCATCCATCTGGTGCCCAGCCCGGACGACTGCGCCGTTTGCCATGCCGAAGAGCGCATCCAGTTCGCCGACAACATCATGGCCCTGGCGGAAAAAAACCTGGCCGACAATGCACTCTACCAGGATATGCAGCGCACCATTCTGGGCCCCCCCAGGATGATCCAGGGCAATCTGCAATTCGAACCCGCCGACGACCTGACACGTGCCGAGGCGTGTTTTTACTGCCACGGCACCCGACTTGCGGTGACCGGGTCCGAGACCCGCGAGACCGATGTGGGCGAGCTGCAGTTTCCGGTGCTCTCCGGCTGGCCCAACCAGGGCGTCGGTCGCGTCAACCTGGACGGCAGCCGCGGCAGCTGCAGCGCCTGCCATGTGCGCCATCAGTTCAGCATCGAGACGGCCCGCAAGCCGTATACCTGCAAGGAGTGTCATGTGGGGCCGGATGTTCCGGCCTTCAAGGTATACTCGGCCAGCAAACACGGCAACATCTTCAGCTCCCTTGAGGGCCAGTGGAATTTCACGCAGGTGCCCTGGCGCATTGGCCGCGACTTCAGCGCCCCGACCTGTGCGGTTTGCCACATCAGTGAAACGGTAAACGCCGACGGCGATGTGGTCGCCCGGCGCACCCACCGCATGAGCGACCGCCTTGGCTGGCGCATCTTCGGTTTGATTTACGCCCACCCGCAACCCAAATCGCCCGATACCAGCGTGATCCGGAACCGGGACGGGCTGCCGCTACCCACGGACCTGGATGGTACGCCCTCGCAGAATTTTCTGATCTCCGCCGAAGAAATCGACACACGCCGAGCCCGAATGCAGAAGATCTGTCTGAACTGTCACGGAAACGCCTGGGTGAGTGGTTTTTATCAGCGCCTGGACCATAGCATCGCCACCTCCAACGCCACAGTGGGCACGGCTACCCGCCTGATGCAAACCATCTGGCATAAGGGGTATGCCCAGGGGCCGGAGTCGGGCGGCAGCCCCTTCGACGAAGCCGTGGAACGGCGCTGGAGCGACGCCTGGCTGCTCTATGCCAACAACGTGCGCTTTGTCTCGGCCATGGCCGGCGGCGGGGATTACGGCGTGTTTGAGGACGGCCGCTACCATCTGAGCACCGCTCTCATGGACCTGCAGGATTGGCTGACGCTGCGTGAGAAGACAATTCACGGAAAAAAATGAACGGGTTTTTCTCCTCCGCCGTGATTTAAAAAACGATGCTGCCGAGCATTCCCAACACGCTGAGGATGATGGCCAGCGCGCCGAGGCCCAGGGCCACGAGGCTGAGTATTCCGCCGCTCACCCGCGGCGAGGCCGCCATTAAAAGCCCGATGATTCCCAACGGCAGCGCAAGGATGGCGGATAAAAAGGCCCAAAGCGGATGACCTGTGAAGGTCAGGATATAGCTGCCTGCGGCGGCAACAATGGACAGCGTGGCCGCCGTACCGGTTTTTTGCTCCATGGCGTACCTTTCTGTTATGTTCAAACAATGAAAGTAACATGAGAATGAAGCATACCTTCGCCATGGGGTGCCCACTTTATTTTAAGGTGCCGGAGGCGTGTTTTAAATCTTCGGTCGCACTGCGTGGGAGTCCGCATCCTTGCGGGGCAGCCGGATGCGGCCGGACGGGCCTTCAATTATCAGGTAGCCGGCCTCCACGATAGCGGCCTTGGCCGCGCGCGGCAGGCGCTTGAAGCGGTTTTCGACTTTCAACGCCAGGCTGCGCGGGCCGATCGCCTGCCGAAAAACGAGCCGTCCCGGTTTATGGGCGCGCAAATATTTGGCGCTTCTGGACCCCTGCTCGGTGTGCTCGGCATAACGGCGCAGGACATTGGTGGTAATGCCGGCATAGAAGCAGCCGTCCACGGTGGCGACCACATATAAATACCAGCAGGCAGCGGAAATTTTCACTGGCATTGCCCTTGGCGCCTGCAAAGACCCTCGATCATTGATGGACGGAAAAATCGAGCCGCGATGCAGGTTCGCTTTTACGGAATCACGGGGTCGGCGACTGTGCCCCTGCGCATCATGGCCCGAAATCGTTTCTATTTTCAACTGTTGGATTCTCTGTTAGAAATTGCATCGCATCCAATCTGCTACCAAGGGAACCGCATGCGCTGGCACATCGCTCCAAAGGTGACCGAAATCCTCGCCAGAGGCGCCGCCAGTGAGGGAATCGACCGCGAAGAAGCCCTTACGCTGATGGCTTTGCCGCTGCATAGCACCGAAAGCTATGCGCTGCTGGCGACGGCCGATCGACTCTCGCGCGAGAGTTTCGGCCGTAAAGCCGAGAATCATTTTCATATCGGTTTAAACGTAGCGCCCTGCCCGATTAACTGCCGCTTCTGCTCCCTGGCGCGCAGCGCAGGCATCTTCGCCGAAAGCGTAGAGTACGACGAGGCCCGGATTGTCTCCTGGGCGCTTCAGGCCGAAAAACAAGGGGCCGACGCGCTCAATCTGATGACCACCGGCAATTTCCCGTTCGACCGGCTGCTGGCGATTGGACGACTGCTTCAACAGACCGTCCGCACTCCTCTGGTGGCCAACACCTGCGACATCGACCACCGCCAGGGGGAGGCGCTGCTGGCGGCCGGATTCGTGGGCGCCTACCATGCGCTGCGGCTGGGAGAAGGACATGATACGCCGCTGCCGCCCGAACGGCGCATCCGAACCATTCAAGTTCTGAAAGCGGTCGGGCTGCTCTGGATGAACTGCGTCGAGCCGGTCGGACCCGAGCACCGGGCTGAGGAAATCGTGGATCTGATGCTGCTGGCGCGACGCTATGGCGCGGTGTACAGCGGCGTGATGCGGCGCATCAACTTCCCCGGTTCACCGCTGGCCTCGCACGGCATGATCAGCGAACTGGAAATGGCCCGCCTGGTGGCGGTTTCCCGCCTGGTGATGGGCGATACGGCCAAAGCGCACTGCACCCATGAACCGAACAGCATTGCGCTGATGGCCGGGGCCAATCTCTTTTTCCCGGAAGTCGGATCCAGCCCCCGCGACAATTGTGTCGACACAGCCGCGGGCCGGGGCGCCGACGTCGCCCGCTGTCAGGCCATGCAGCGCGAACTGCATTGGCGGCCGGAGCTTTCATCCAACTGTTTTAAATAGACCGTACAGGATGGCGATGAAGAGAACGATCCTTTGGGGCTTGATGGGGGCGCTGCTCGCCGCCGGAAGCGTTTCGGCGGACCGGGTGGTCAGAATCGGCACCTGGAAAACGGCCCAGACGCTCCAACCCTACTTCTATCAGCCCTACCTGGGCGAGCAGATCCGCTGCGACGTGCGCGCATTCACCAATCCGGCCGATCAGAAAACCGCGCTCCTGGCCGGCAGCCTGGAGATGTGCGCCACCACCCTGGCCCACGCGATTCATTCGGCCGCCCAGGGCCAACCGGTCGTGGTAGTGGCTGCGGTGTGCAACAAGTGTTCGGCACTTGTAGTGCGACGGGACAGGTCCGTGGAACGCATTGCCGATTTAAAGGGCCTGAGGATCGGCTACGTGCCGGGTACGATGCACGAGGTTCTGCTGCGCGAGGCTTTGACGCGCAGCAATCTTTCCCCGGAAAAGGATGTACGGCTGACGCGCGTCGATTTTTTCGACATGGGGTTGGCACTGGCCCGCGGCGGCATCGACGCCTTTCTTTCCGGCGAACCTTTTCCCAGCATCGCTGTGCACGAAGGTTACGGACGCATTCTGGCCTATCCCTACTTTGAAGATGCCGTAGGGGCGATCAACGCCGCGATGCTGGTTACCCGCGAGCGAATCGAACGCGAGCCAGAAATGGTGTATCGGCTGGTCAAGGCCCACGCCCAGTCCAGTGAACACCTGATCCACCACCCTCAGCAGTGGCTGGCAAAAGCCGCCGAGTTCGGCACGCCTGCGGCCGTTTTGCAGCGCGCTGCCGCCAACATGGAATTGGCCTGGATGATGGACGCAGCGTATGTGGCGCATGCCCGGGCGCTCGGCGCACGCATGCAGGCGCTGAAGATGATCGATCGTCAGCCGGACTACGACCGGCTCTTCGATCTACGTTTCGTGGCGCAGGCCCTCAGGGAGCTGGACCGCTAGTGGCCGCTGGCCCTGACAGGATCTTCACGCACAGCCGTCGGCTGCTGCCCTGGCTGATTCCCGCAGCGCTGTTGCTTGTCTGGTTGTTGGCCGGCGTGAAATCCTGGATTCCCGACTACCTGCTGCCGCCCCCCGACCGCGTGGCCGCGGCGCTTTTCAGTTACATCTGCGCCGAACCGCACAGCACGCCCTACGCCGGACGATTCTGGAGCGATCTCCCCGCCAGCCTGATGCGGGTTCTCTCCGGGTTCGGTCTGGCGACCCTGCTGGCGCTCCCACTGGGCATTATGTCCGGTCGGGTCAGGGCGGTCGAGGGGCTCTTGAGCACCACTCTCAATGCCGTGCGCACCGTGCCGGGCATCTGCTGGCTTCCGCTGACGCTGGTGTGGTTCGGGGTCGGCCGCGGCGCCACGATTTTTCTGGTGGCATTGGCCGCCTTTTTTCCTGTTTACCTCAATGCCGCTGACGGCGCCCGGCGGATCAACCCCCTGCTGTACCGATCCGGCGCCATGCTGGGCATCGGTCCCTGGCGCGGCGTGTTCGCCATCCTGATGCCGGCCTGCATGCCGCAAATCATCACCGGACTGCGCCTGGGACTGGGCCTGGCCTGGGCCTACCTGGTGCTGGGAGAGTTGACCGGCGTCTCCGACGGACTGGGGGCGGTCATCATGGACGCCCGCATGATCGGCCGCATCGACATGATCCTGACCGGCATCATCGTCATCGCCGTGGTAGGGCGTCTGAGCGACCTGCTGCTCAAAACCGGTTTAAAGCTGCTTTTTAAAAGTGCGCGGAGGTTGGGATGAAACGACATCTGCAGCTGCTGCCGGCGGGTCGTTCGAGCGAACCGGCGCTGCAGGCCGAGCAGGTGGACCTGCAGTTTGATATGGCCGGCCAACCGGTAAGGGTGCTGCAACATATAGACTTCAGCATCGCGCCGGGCGAACTGATCTGTCTGCTGGGCCCCAGCGGATGCGGCAAAACCACCCTGCTGAACATAGTGGCCGGCTTCCTGGCCCCCAGCAGGGGGACCTTGCGCGTCTACGGCCAGCCGGTTGTCAAACCCGGACCGGACCGCTGCGTGGTATTCCAGGAGGATGCTCTTTTCCCGTGGCTCACGGTGGCCGAAAACATCGCCTTCGGATTGAAGCGCCGGCGCTCCAGGGCGGTGCGCGCCGAGGTGGCGCGTCATCTCGAACTGGTTGGGTTGAGCGCCTTCGGCAACTACCTCCCTGGAGAAATTTCGGGCGGCATGAAGCAGCGCGTAGCGCTGGCACGGGTGTTGATCCTCAAACCCCAGGTGCTGCTCATGGATGAACCCTTCGGCGCCCTGGACGCCCAGACCCGCGAAGAGATGCAGCACTTGCTTCTGGACCTGTGGCGTGAATTCTCTCCGACGATCCTTTTCGTCACCCATGACATCAGCGAAGCCCTGGTGCTGGCCGACCGCATCCTGGTGATGGCCCGCCACCCCGGTCGCATTGCGGAACAAGCGGTGGTCGCTCTGCCGCATCCGCGCAAAAAGGAATCCGAGGCCTTTCACCGCTTCTACGGCAGACTGCGCGCATTGCTCTGACGATCGATCAGGGTACGAACCAGACTGCCAGATCCTGTGCCTTTTGCAGCACTTTGGCGGATACGCTGCCGAACAAACGGCTTTGACTGATCCCGCTCTTGCCCATCACCACGGTCCCGTAGCCGCCCAGCCGAACTTCGTCCAGAATCGCCTTGGCTGTCAGGAGACCCCCTGATACGGTTTTCAGCGCAACGCGATCCTCCTCGATCCCGCATTTGGTCAGGATGGCCTTCGCCTGGCCACAAAAGTTTTCGATACAGCGACGGTCGGCATCCAGCACAATGGCTTCTACCTCGGGCTCCTCGGGATCCGCCGGATCGATGGTGCAGTATTCCTGAAGGCGGGGTTGTACATGCAGCATTTGGATCCGGCTCCGGCACTCTCCGCCGAGCATGAAAGCCACATGATCCAAGGCGCGCAGGCTGCCGGGAGAGCCGTCTACGGCCAGCAGAACGGAAGTGGCGCTGACATCGCCGTCCACGATCCAGATGGGCGTCAGCGTGGAGTGGTTGACCAGGTTGGCGGTCACGCTGCCGGTGAAGAGTTCCTGCAGGTAAGTGACGCCGCGCCGCCCGACCAGTATGGCGTCGTAGGCCGCGGCCTGGCTCAGGGTCAGGATGTCGTCGGCCACGGCGAGATGTCGCGGCCGGGTTTGAGCGGAGAAACGCTCGGGAGCAAGGCCAAAACGGACCAACTGCTCCCGGTACTTTTCAAGCAGTTCGTGGGCGGCACTCTGATTTTTGCGCAGAAGGCGTTCGAGGTCGCTGCGGGCCTTGGCGCTGCGCTCGGCTTCCTCCAGCAAATAACCTGAAACGGCAGGTTGGATATACAGCAGGTCGTAATGCATTTCCGGAATTTCCGCCGCCAGTCTCGCGGCGTAGCCCAGGGCCCGGGAGGCCTGCAGTGAGTTGTCGATGGCGATCAGCACTTTTTTCTTCATGGTCTCCTCTTTTCTTGGGGGGTTAAGGCCGTGACGGCTGAAAGAAAGTGTCCCGTCCGGCGCATGATTTCGGGTGGCCGCCTTTGCGGTCACCCTCCCAAACCTTACCCGGCATCTTTCGCAACACGGCCCCGATATTCCGGCATCGCGGCAAGTGCTGAGCTCCGCCCTGGAGGAATGTTCGCCGTTGGTTATCCCGGGGCTTGATCCTGACGACCGCGTTCGGCGTACGCATCCAGATAGGGCACGAGTATGGCGCGAATGCGCTGACGAATGATATCGCGCGGGTCGGCATCGATTGCGCCGGAATGCATTGCGGGATAAAGATCGGGCAGGAACTGACGCAGAAGCGCCTGCGGTATGGGCCGATTCAGGTTCTGAATTAGACGATTGACCGCTTGCATGGCCTCGGGCTCGGACCAGTAATAGCGTATGCGGTCGCGGAAGCTGAAATGGCGCAGAAAGCGCAGGTCATCGGATTCACCGGTGTAGTGGCGCTTCCAATGTTCCGGGCGATTCAGCATCAGCGTTTCCATGACATTCGGCAGGTGCGAGCAATAACGCAATCCCGGCCGCAGTCCTTCGATCTGGCTCAAGGCATACAGTGCCTCACGCAAAGCAAAGGTGAGGCACGGCCCGATCTTGACAATCGCAAAATGATCCCGGATCATTTGCGCCAACGCTGGAGCGGTCTGATAATCACCGGCATGCACCTCGAAGGTCATTGACCCGGGAAGGCGTCCGTGAACCGCGGCGAGCGCCTGCGCGGCCTCTGTCCGGTACGGCGCAATGCGACGGTCGCCGAAATCAATCCCCGGCTGAACCACTACGGCGAGGACGCGGTCCCACGCCTCGGAAAGACCGGCGCGCCGGAACTCGACGGCGAATTGATCGATCGTGGCCAACAGCTCGGACGGTTCGGTGATGCGCACATGCGATGAATCATCCAATCCTCCGCCGGGCAGGGGTACTTCGGTGCCGATGACATAGAGCGGGGGCGCTGCATTCAGCTGCGCGGCCGTCTCTTCGGCGACCCGGCAAAGCCCAACAGCACGCTGCGCGGCGATTTTCGTCGGCAGTTCCGCACCTATATCGTCGGCACAAGGGGTGGCCGTATCGAGATGGATTTTCTGAAAACCAGCCCTGACGCATTCTCTGGTAAGCACCATGGCGGAGAGCATGGCTTTTTCGGCCGACAGGCGCCGCCATGCGTGAGGCCCGAGGTGATCCGCGCCCAACACGACCCGTTCGGAGGGAAGCCTCGCCGCCGCTGCCAATTGGGCGACAAAGGTGGCGAAGTCCGCGGGTGTCATCCCGGTGTACCCTCCGGTTTGATTGACCTGGTTGGCTGTAGCCTCGATCAGCAGCGAACCCTCACGCTCGCGCATCTCTCCCATCGCCGCCCGCAGCACCAAAGGGTGAGCCGAACATACCGCGACAATGCCGCCTCCCGTTCCAAGATGCCGGTCGCGCAGTCCGATAAGCGGATGATCATTCAAATCCATTTTTCTCCCCCGCGGTAGTTCGGTTTGGCCCAATTCGGCTGCGGGCTTGCCGGGGCTTTGCATTCTGCGCGCGGTTGGAATATGTTTTTGGTGGCACCCGTGTCCGCCACCCGGCAGATGGATAAAGATAAAAGCCGACAGGACTTTCACAAGGATCAAGCACAACCAATGTCAAAACGAAACACAATTAAAAAAGAACTCGAGCAGGCCGGAGCCGACCTGTTCAATTATGCCATCGATCGCGAGGATGTGAAGTATCTTTTGGCCCACCTGCCCAAAGAATCTTCCGCTGCGCCGGCCAAAGTCGAATATGAGCTGCAGATTCTGAAAATCGTCACGGTCGGGTGGGGCATCTCGTATTATCTGCGTCATTCGGCCTGGAAGTCAGCGCTGCTGGAAATGTTCTGGCAGGCGGTTCAGCAGTTCGCCCTCAATCTCTCGCACGCCAGCGGCCAGATGACCGGCCGATCGATCGACTACTTCGCGGTCTTAAAAGAACGCCTCGACCGCTATGTCGCGGCACTGACCGCACAGCCTGGCGCGCCGGAGCCGGCGCGTGTGATCGGCCCCGAATTCGCAAGGGCCTGCGGCCGGGAGGACGACCTTTTCGCCTTCATGACCGGCTCCAAAATGTTCCTCTCGGCGACCGGACGGGTCGAGCAGTACCTGCGTGCACTGGGTCTGACCGCTGCTGGAGATGCAAGATAAAATCGCGCCAGCCGGGCCCGCGAGAGAATGGCCGCGAAGGAGAGCATCACGGCGCTGATGATGATCCACAGTTCTTCGGGTCAGCCCTACGGCGGTGCGGTTACCCCCCATCAGGATGTCAGGCTGCGTCAGGTTTCTCTTCGAGGGCCTGCATGGCCCGTTTCATCTGGCGCAGGGCCTGACGGATGCGATGTTCGTTCTCGACCAGGGCAATGCGCACGCAGCCTTCGCCTTCTTCACCAAAACCGATGCCCGGTGCAAGGGAAACATTGGCCTGGTCCATCATGTGGATGCAAAACTGCATCGAACCGATACGGGCATAGGGTTCCGGAATCCTGGCCCATACGAACATGCCCGCTTTGGGCGGGGTGACCGGCCAGCCGATGCGTTCCAATCCCTCGCACAGCACATCGCGGCGGCTCTGATAAATAGCAGCCTGACGCACAATGTCTTCTTCGCAATGGCGCAGCGCCACAATACCCGCAATCTGGATGGCCGAAAAGATACCGTAATCGTAATAGCCCTTGATCTTACGCAAACCGGCCACCATCTCGCTGTTGCCTACACAATATCCCAGACGCCAGCCGGCCATGTTGTACGTTTTGGAAAAAGATCCGAACTCCACGCCCACATCGCGGGCGCCGGGAACCTGCATAAAGCTGGGGGCCTGGTAACCGTCGAAAGCCACCCGGGCATATGCAAAATCGTGAATCACCATGAAGCCGTACTTTTTGGCCAGCGCCACCACGCGCTCGAAAATCGCCATGCTCCCCAACGCCGAGGTGGGGTTGTGGGGGTAATTGAGAATCAGAACCTTGGGTCGGGGATAGACATTGCCGCACATCGTCTCGATTCGCGCAAGGAACGTTTCTTCCGGCGTAAGGGGAATGCGCAGCACGCTGCCGCCGGCAATGATGGCGGCGTATATATGCACCGGAAAAGCCGGCGCCGGCACCAGCACCGTATCGCCGGGACCGATCAATGCCAGGGCGAGATGTGAAATGCCCTCTTTGGAGCCGATGGTGCAGATTACTTCGGCATCGGCGTCCAGGTTGACGCCATAATCAACGGCGTACTTTTTAGCGAGTTCCCGGCGCAGGTTGCGCATGCCGTCAGCAGCCGGGTAGCGGTGCGTCTTGGGATCGTTGGTGACCTCCACCAATTTCTCGATCACCGGCTGGGGGGCCGGATCCACCGGATTGCCCATGCCCAGATCGATTACATCGTCACCATTCCAGCGTTTTTCCGTTTTCATCTTGTTGATCATGCCGAACAGATACGGCGGCAGCTGTGACATACGGCGTGCGAATTGGATGTGGGACGTTTCAGTCATCGGAAGGGCCTCCTTTCTTCATCCGGGAAGTGTTCCCCGGAAATTAAAAACCCCGGATCAGGCTTGCGATCCAGGGCAGGAAGCGTACCGCCGCGGACCGTGCTTTACAGCCCGTGCGGTGTTTCGGTTCGACTGGGTTCAGCCGGTGACCGCCGCCCGAGCTGAAAGCCTGGCGGCAGCGGCATTGAGAAGCGATAGTAAGTGCATGCTCAATCCGTTCGTAGCAAAATTGAGAGCATCATAGCGCATTGCCCCAAAGCTGTCAATTTGCTTGCGGCGCCGCAGCTGCGGCAATTCGAGGCGGTAAGATACGCGAGTGTGCACCCCGCGCACGGACTAAGGTCTCCCAGGGAGCGCAATGCAGGATCGACCTTATCCCCATCGGAGTCCCGCGCCCCTATCGTCTGGGTATTGAGCATCTGGAGGCATGTTATGGACGAAACTAAAATTCAATGGATCGACAGCTACGAAGCAGGACTCGAGCGCGCGCGCAGTGAAAAGAAGCCGATGCTGCTCGACTTTTTCAAAGACGGGTGACACGGCTGCGCCAAGATGGGTGCCGTGACGTACCCGAATGTTGCCGTAGCCGCCCTGCTGGACGAGGCCTTCATACCGGTCCAGGTCAATCTGGACCATGCAGCCAAGCTGGCCAACCGATACCAGGTCCTCTGGACCCCCAACATCAATATCCTGAACCATCGCGAGCAACTGATCTGCCATGTTGAGGGCTGGATTTCGCCCTCTGAATTTTCGGCCTGGCTTACGCTGGGCCGGGGGCATTTCCAGTTGCGCCGCAAGGATTTCGAAGCGGCCATTACTTTTTTCCAGCGCACCTTCGATCATTACCCCCAAAGCGAGTGGGCGCCCGAAGCCTTGTACTACGTGGCGGTGGCGAAATACCTGGCCAGCCATGAGGCCGAAAAACTGGTGCAGGGATGGGAAACCCTGCGCCGCTACTATCCGCACAGCAGCTGGAGCATGCGGGCCAACGTGCTGTAATCCCTCCCGGCCGGGTCTCCGCCCGGCCGAACCGCACGGCTTAACCTCCAATGCCCCAGGTTCCTGCATTTGGCATTTGTCATTTGATCGCGAAAGTCCTAGAATGGCTTTTTAAATGACCTGTGAGAAAGCGACGTGCCATGCAACCCCAACCGATACTACGACTCTCGAACATTACCTTCGCCTATCCTGGACGCGCACCGGTGCTCAGAGGGCTCGATTTCAGCATGTATCCGGGCGACCGCATCGGTCTTGTGGCACCCAATGGAAGCGGCAAGACCACCCTGTTCCACATCATCATGGGATTGCTGACCCCGCATGCCGGGCAGCTCGAACTCTTCGGGCGTGCGGCGCGCGAGGAAAAAGATTTTGTGGCCGTACGCCAGCGCATCGGCCTGTTGTTCCAGGACGCCGACGATCAGCTCTTTTCGCCCACCGTGCTGGAGGATGTGGCTTTCGGCCCCTTGAACATGGGCAAATCACATGAAGAAGCCCTCCGGATATCCCGCCGCACACTGGACCGCCTGGGACTGAATGGATTCGAAGAACGCATCACATTCAAACTCTCCGGCGGCGAAAAACGGCTGGTGGCTCTGGCGACCGTGCTGTCCATGGAACCGCAGGTCCTGCTCCTGGACGAACCCACCAGCGGACTTGACGAACAAACCCGGGTACGTCTCAAGTCCATTCTGCGGGAATTGGACCTTTCCTACATCCTGATATCGCACGAACTGGACTTCATGGCCGACGTGGTCTCGATATACTACACCCTGCAGGACGGCCGACTGGCGGAAGATACCGAACACTATCTGCACTCCCATGCCCATCGCCATCCTCTCGGTCGGCAGCCCCATGCGCACAGTTGAGCGCGGCAGAGGGGAGGGGTTTAGATGCCCGATACCGTAATTCACCTGATCCGCCACGGCGAGGTTCACAATCCGCAGCGGGTTCTCTACGGGCGCCTGTCCGGGTTCGGGTTGACCGAGCGCGGCCGGCGTCAGGCTCGTGCGGCAGGCGCTTTTCTGGAGGCGCGGCCCGTGCAGGAGCTGTTCAGCAGTCCGCTGCTGCGCGCCCGCCAGACCGCGGCCGAAATCGCACGCGCCCTCGGCGGCGGCAGGCGCCCGAGCGTCTCGTCGTTGATCAATGAAGTGTTGACACCTTTCGAGGGCTTGCCGGCCGCGCAGGTGGATGCCCGACGCGGTGACGTGTACTCACACGGCCGGCAGGGCCGGTTCGAACAACCTGAGGATATCTTGGCGCGCGTGCAGCGCTTCATCCGGCGATGTCAACACCGGCCGCACGAAGGGGAAATTGCGGCCGTGACCCACGGCGATGTGATCGTCTTTACGGTGCTGTGGGCGCTCGGGACGGAGCTGTCCGCCCGCAATAAAAACCGCCTTAAGAAAAACGGCTACGCGGCTGGCTATCCTGCGCACGGTTCGATCACCACCTTGATCTTGAAGGAAGCGCGGGATCGGCCGGCTGTCGCATACCACCCCGTATCAGAGTGAAATCTGCGGCGCGCAAAATTTTTAACTGACGGAGGAAGCTGAAAGCATCGTGACGCCGGAGGGGCGCTCACTTCGGCATTTCCACTCTGTGAAAGGCTTCGGCCAGCTCATACGGGCTGCCGGCGGCCAGCTTGGCGTAGCGCTCGCGCAGCCAGCCCGCCAGATCGTCCACGCCGAATTCTCGCACCTGGCTGGCATGACAGCGCAGCGACTCGACCTTCAGGTCGAAAGTTGAAGCGATATCACTGTGAAAGTTGATGTTCTCGGCCCCGAAGTAAAGTACCTCGCGGACCTTGTGGGGTTCGAGGCCCTGTTCCAGAAGATCGGGATAGGCCATGTGGTCGCGCGCAAAAGGAAAGACCGCATCCATGACCGCCTGGCCCACTATGCGATGGTCGCGGTGCCACAGGTAGCGGCGGTAGGGGTCGGTGGTCACGACGGTATGGGGTTTAAAAGCCCTGATCAGGGCCACCAGATGCTTGCGGAATTCGGGGGTGTCCTCAAGCGTCTGGTCACGATAGCGCAGAAAAACCACCTCACGCACGCCGAGCACCTGAGCGGCGGCGCGCTGCTCTTCTTCGCGCAGCGTCATCAGCGCTTCAGGCGTCAGCGTTCGATCGCTGGTTCCTTTGTCGCCGCTGGTGCACACCACGTAGGCGACGCTCCGTCCGCTGCCGGTCCAGCGCGCCACCGTACCGGCGGCGCCGAATTCAGCGTCATCCGGATGGGCGGCGATCACCAGCATATCCGCAGGCTGTTGGGGTTCTATTAAAAATTCGCGCTTCATACACAACCTGTCAGTTCGGATAGATGTTCACGGCAGTATAAAATTCAGGCGCCTGGGCCGGATTGTGGCCTCGCAGCAGGAGATCGTAACGTCGCGCCACGGCCGCGGCGATGCCCGACCAGGCGTAGTCGGCAACCGTAGCGCGGACGGACTCGCCGGTTGGCCGTGCGCTGCGCGGCTGCGACACCATGCGGGCAATGCCCCCGGCCACATCGTTCACGGCCGGGCTGGCCAGAATGGTGCCGTTGAGTCCCTCGACGACAACCGAGGCCACCGCCCCGACGGGCGTTCCGGCCACCGGCGTGCCGCAGGCCAATGCTTCCAGTACCACCAGGCCGAAGCTCTCGTAATGGGAGGGCAGGGCCAGAAGGTCGGCCGCGTTGTAGTAGGGCGGCAGTTCGGCCTGATCGACACGGCCCACAAAGGTCACCTTGTCGCTGACGCCGTGTTCGGCGGCCAGCCGTTCCAGTGCGCAGGTGCTTTCGGCCTTCGCGCCATCTCCACCGATCACCAGCAGCCGCAGCTCGGGAAACTGCTGCCGCAGCCGGGCCAACGCCCCGATCAGGCGGTCGATACCCTTGAGCGCCGCAAAGCGTCCAACGTACAGAACCACGTCGGATCGCGGATCGATGCCCAGTCGCCGTCGCACTGCCGTGCGGTCCAGTGGACGGAAGTGCGCCAGGTCGACCCCACAGGGAATGATACCCAGCCGCTCGCCGGAAGTATGGTAATGGCGCATCAGATTCACCTGCTCGCCGCGAGCCGGCACCACGATGTGATCGGCCACCTTGGCCAGCCAGCGTTCATGGGCGATACGCCGCGCCGACTCGTTCTCGCCGGAAGCGGTATTGTTTTTAACAATTCCAAGAGTGTGGAACATCGTCAGGTGCGGGCAGCGCCAACGGGCCTGCGCCATGGCCCCAACCACACCCGAAAGCCAGTAGTGGCTGTGAATGAGGTCGTATTCGATGTCGTCGGCCAGGCGGAAAGCCTCCAGGGCTTCGAACAGTCGGGGCAGGTGGTTGACCAGCTGCTCCTTGTCCAGCGGTCCGGCACCCGTGTCCAGGGAGATCAGGCGCACATTGGGGTAGAGGCGCACCGTCCGCGTGCCCCGGGCGGCGTCGTGCGTGAAGATGTCGATCCGGTGGCCCGCGGCTCCCAACAGGCGCGAAATCTCGCGCACATAAACACTCATGCCGCCGGTGTTCTGGGTTCCCAATGGCCCGATGGGACTGGAGTGAATGCTGAGCATTGCAATCCGCAAGGGGAAGTTTTGAGTACCTGTGTGTCGCATCCGCTTGTCCATTTTAGGTTGCCGGTCGATCGCGGACGATCCGGGGTTTCATTTCAGCTCCACCTCGCAACGCACCAGCGGCACCTCTGTTCCGCCGATACGTTTTTTGTAGGGTTCGGCGCCTTTGAGCAAGTCAAAGCAGCGGCATCCAGCCCCAATGGCCTCCCGGATGCTGAAAAGCTTGCACAGCACCCCCACGCTCAACTCCTCGAAGCGCTGGTCATAAGCGCTATTGTAGAGGTAACGCACGCCCTGATGGTCGAAACAGAATACGGCGGCCGCCGGCTGGTCGCGCACTTCCAGTGTGTACAGCCGCAGCATCCGCCGGGCGGCCAATGTTGCCGCCAGGTCCTGAAAATAGTCTCTCATCACCGGCGTCATGAAGGCCGCCTTGTCGGCCCGGTTGCGGCCGAAAAGGTGCAAAAAAATCGCCAGGTCTGGAATATCCGCGGCGTTCGTCTCCGCCAAACGGAACGCAACGGGCCCGCAGGCTTCCAGTCGGCGCACCTTGCGCCGCACTTCGTGGCGCTGCTTGCCGCCGAGTCTCTGCAGGTAGGTTTCCCAATCGCCGGGCAGGGCGGCCTCGAAGCTGATATTATCGCGGATCAACACTGCATTGAATCCCTGCTCCGACAGCTTTCTGACCGCCTTCAGCGCGGCCGACTCCGGACGCAGGCTCTGGAGTGTCAGGCGGCGGATGCCCGTCCGGGCGAGGTGTTCGCCGATCGCGGCCAGCATGTCGGCCTCGCGGCCGGGGGTCGCCACCAGGTCCTGATAATCGCACACCTCGGGGTTTCCTGCAAAATGGGCCGTATCCTCCCTCACGGCCAGGGGCGCCAGGCCGGTCAGCGTATCCCCTTCCCAGGCGGCAAGAATCATGGCTTCGCCCGGGGTGCCCAGATGCCGCGCAACGGTTCGCAGCCAGAAAGGTCGCACAAACAGGCATGACCATGCCAGGGGGCCGGCTTCGAACGACTGGAATGCCTCCCAGTTGATTTGTGTGATCCTCAATGGCACCAAAGCAGGTTTCCTTTCTACAGCTGCTGCAGCATCAAACAGCACTCCATAGCAGATACCCGCCGGGAATACGACCCCCCGAACGCTAACGTTCAGGGGTGGACCGATCCCCTTCAAGCTGCCAGCGCGTTCCCTCAGGCGTATCCTCCACGATCACCCCGGCCTGCAGCAGGCACTCGCGCACGGCATCCGCCAAAGCCCACTGGCGCCGGTCACGCAAGCGGTCGCGCCAGGCCAGCAGCGCCGACACCAGATCGGCCATGCAGGACGTGCGGTCGGGCGGCCGAGCCGCCAACTCGGTCCCGAAGCGTGCGATGGCCTCACGCAGGATTTCACGGGCTGCGCCCAGGGCTTCCGCGGCATTCAGTTCCTGCCTTCCACTCCAGATGGTCTGTTCCAGTTCAAGCAGTGCCCGTGTGGCCGTTTCAGCCTGCCGAGCCTCTAATCCTCGGCCGATCGTATCCAGCAAACGATGCAGCCGATCCCAAAGATCCGGGTCGGCAATTGCCCTGTGCGTTTGCTGTGGGTCGGCGGCCGGTTGACCCGGTTGGGCGGATTCCATAGAAGCGTCGGGATCGCCCCGCAGCCAAGGCAACGGGATGCGCTCGCCCTTGGTAAAGACGTACTCACGGTCATCGCGACGCAGCACCACCCTGCCGATGCCCCTCACTTCGCCATAATGGGCCCCCAGGTCGATGATCAGGGCAGTGTGTTCGTCCAACCCCAGGATATCCGCCGGCGGCGGGATCAAGGCCGAAAGGTGCGCGAATCGCTCGCTGCCCATGAAACAGCGGCGTGTGTCGTGATTTCCGCCCTCGGCGTTGTTCCAATGCGGAACCACCACCAGGTTGAAGCCAAAGTGACCCAGCAGATCGAGCCCTTCGACCCAGTGCAACGGCTCGCCGGCCTTATAGATCTCGTATACCGGCAGGGTCAGGCGCCCTACCGTCAGGGCCGCTGCGCTCGCCGCGACCAGGCAGGCACCCGCTTCGATGCGCCGGATCAACAGGTCCGGAATGGGACTGTTTTTGAGGTGGCGCAAGGCATAGGTGGGACTGCCGGGACCGATCAAAACAAAATCAGATTCTGTCAGTACAGCGAGACTTCGGCGTCCCTCGTATGTGCCGGCCTGATCGGCCGATTTGAAGGAGACGGCCGAAAGCGGATGACCGACTTTGTCGCGAAAGTAGGCCTCCGCCTTGCGGGCGAGCAGATCGGCATTGAGCTGAAAACCGGCTGGGGTATCGAGGAAAACGGCGCGGGGCGTCCCGCTCAGCCGGCGCAGCAGAGACTTGTGGACTTCCACCATTGTGGCGGTGAGTTCACCCGATCCCATGAGTGCGATAATGCCCGGATGCAGCGGCTGCATGCCACCCTTTTCAAGTCGATCGCTGATTTGGGCGGCGCCACGTCATGACCGGCTTCCTGCCGATCATTTTAGATGAGACGCCGAAATGTCCCATTGTTAACATGCCGGCCGGGGTGTCAAGTCAATGTTGTGTTTCGCAGCCATTGCGGGTGAATGACCGGCTGACGGGGCGCATGCGAAACAACGTTTTATGATGCTGCGGGTACGAGGGTACTGGGTTGAATGTGATGGCACACCCTTACGGCTGCCCGCCGAACACTCACCTGGGGATCCCGGGTCATGTCCAGGATTCGCTCGCGCAAGGGGATAAGTTCGGCCGCCGGCGCGCCCTCCAGATGGGTCAGGGCGAGTTCGCGCACGCGGTGATCGGCGTCGAGCAGACATCGCCGGTATAGCCAAAGGTGATCCTGCGGCTC
>DDYQ01000069.1 GCA_002348005.1 Desulfobacteraceae bacterium UBA2230
GGCAACAACAATGCCTATTGCCAGGACAACCCGCTTTCCTGGTACGACTGGCAGCAGATCGATGAAAACCTGCTGGCATTCTGCCAGGATCTGATCCAATACCGCAGGAGCCATCCCGCATTTCACCGCCGGGGCTGGTTCCACGGCCGGCCGATTCATGGAGGCGAGGTCAAGGATATCGCCTGGTTCACGATGGAAGGCGAACAAATGTCAGAAGAAGACTGGGGGCAGGGGTTTGCCAAAACGCTCGGCATTTTTCTGAACGGCGAAACCATCCCCAACCCCTACTTGCGGGGCGATCCGGTCATCGATGACAACTTCTACCTGATCTTTAACGCCCATCACGAGCCGCTGACGTTCGTTCTGCCCGACAGTGAATGGGGCGCGTTCTGGAGCAAGGAATACGATACCGACACCGATGGGGTCGACAACCAGGCGCCGTTCCGCGCAGGAGACCCGATCGAAGTGCAGGCCCATTCGCTGGTCGTGCTGCGTCATATNNCGGGTCGCGAGATTATGCAGGTTGCTGCGGTCCATGCCCAGGGCGCGGGCGGCGGCGGACCAGTTGCCCTGGTGGGCGTCCAGGGTGCGCTGAATCAGGCTGATCTGAAATCGGTGGGTGGCCCCGCGCAGCGAAATGTTCTTTGCAAAATCCGGTCCCGGCGCATCCCAGGCGGAGACCGGAGCGGTCAGCTGCGCGGCAAGATCGTGCCCCAGGTGAAACGGGGTGATCACAACCGGGCCGGCGGCGACCGTGCGCTCCGAGGATGCCTTGAGCACGGCGCGGGAAATCAGGTTTTCCAGCTCACGCACATTGCCCGGCCAGTGATAGCGTACCAGAAGATCGACCGCCGCGGGCGCGAGGCGTACCGGCCCCAGCCCCAGCCGCCGCTGCGTGCGTTCGCAGAAGAAGCCGGCCAGTAACGGTATATCTTCTTTGCGCTCGCGCAGTGAAGGAACCCGGATGGGATAGACGTTGAGGCGGTGAAAGAGATCGGCGCGGAACCGGCCGCGCTGCAACTCTTTTTCCAAGTCGCGGTTGGTGGCGGCGAGCAGTCGCACATCGACATGGATCGACTTTTCCGATCCGATGCGTTGAATCTCGCCTTCCTGGATGGCCCGCAGCAGTTTGGGCTGAATCGAAGCAGGCATTTCGCCGATTTCGTCTAGAAAAAGGGTCCCGCCGTCGGCCAGTTCGAATTTGCCGGCCCGCTCGCGGCTGGCGCCGGTGAAGGCCCCTCGGGTATGGCCGAAAAGCTCGCTCTCGGCCAGGGTTTCGGGTAAAGCGGCGCAGTTGAGATAGAGCAGGGGGCGTTCGCGGCGTTCCGAAGCAGCGTGAATGGCCCTGACCACCAGTTCCTTGCCCACCCCGGTCTCTCCCTGAACCAGTATGGTGAAGTCGGATCGCGCGACCAGGTCGATTTCGCGACGCAGGTGCTCCATCAGCGGGCTTCCGCCCAGAATCTGGCGGCCGTGGTGTTGCGCAATGTCCTGCATCAGCTCGCTGGCGATCAATCCCTGGCGTTCGGCAGCCTGTTCCAGGGCCGTTAGCAACTCCGCGGTCTGCATCTGAGCACCGGCCAGGGCGCCTACCGCTTTCAGAAAACGTTCATCCAGATGGTCGAATGCGTGCGGGTCGCGCGCGTCGGCGGTAAGAATCCCGAGCAGTCGGCCGTCCGCCTGCAACGGGCAGCCGAGGCACGAATGAATCCGGTTCATGACACCCAGATCGACGGCCAACTGGCCGTCGAAGGGATCGGGCAGGGGATCGTCCTGGGCGAAACGCACCGGTCCATCCGCCTTGCAGATGATATCCAGGCGGGGATATGCGTTGCGATCGTACTCGCGGCCCAGGGCGTCGGCGGTCAAACCCCGCGCAGCCACCGGAATGAGCAAATGCTCCTCCACCCGCAAGAGCGCAGCCGCGTCGTAGGGAATGACGCGCTCCAAAGCGGTCAGCAGCCGCCGATAGCGATCCTTGGTGCTCAAGGCGGCGGTAAGATCGAGCGCTATGGCAACTACGGTATCGAGGGCATCCATGTATTCACGTTTACAACATCGTTGCCATTTTGGCAACACCACGGCGTTGTGGATATAACATCTTTGCGTATAATGCACTGATTATAAATACAATATATTTGGCACGCGGGTTGCTCTGCTTCATGGCAAACATCAAACCTGGATAAAGGAGGGACGTCATGCAGGCAACCCGAAAACTGTGGATCCTTCTCGGTGCGGTCATCTTTTCAACCTTTTTTATTCTGGGCTGGTTCGGACGCGAACTATACCGCGAGCTGCCGCCCATACCGCTTAAGGTCCGCACTTCGGACGGCGAGACACTCATGACCCGCGATGATATTTTGCGGGGTCAGCAGGCCTGGCAAAGCATGGGCGGTCAGCAGGTGGGCTCGATCTGGGGCCACGGCGCCTATCAGGCGCCCGACTGGTCGGCAGACTGGCTGCACCGCGAGGCCGTGGCCCTGCGCGAGGTGCTGAGCACCAAGTTCTTTGGGACCGCATACGATCGTCTCCTTCGACACCAGCAGGCGCAAATCGACGAACGCCTGCGCGCCGAGATGCGCGCCAACACCTATGATCCGGTGGGTCAAACGGTGACTGTTTCTCCGGAACGCGCTGCCGCCATTGCACGTGCCGCCGAACACTACGTGGCGCTGTTCCATGACGATCCGGCGCTGGCCGAATTGCGCGCTGCCTATGCCCTGCATGCGCCGGCGCTTCCCGACCCGGCGCGACGGCAGGCCGTAACGGCATTCTTTTTCTGGACCGCCTGGGCGGCGACCACCGAACGCCCCGGCGGCAACGTAACGTATACCAACAATTGGCCGCACGAACCCCTGGTCGATAACCGTGCCACGCCGGCCAGTCTGGTGTGGTCGCTGATCAGCATCGCCCTGCTGCTGGCCGGCATCGGGCTGCTGGTGGGGTATAAAGTCTTCCGCGACCGCGAAGAAGAACCGCCGCTGCCGGCGCCCCAGGATCCGCTGGACCGCGTCGCGACCACCCCCTCCATGCGGGCCGCCGCCAAGTACGCCTTTACGGTGATCGCCCTGTTCGTGGTCCAGGCCCTGCTGGGCGGCTTGACCGCCCATTACACCGTCGAGGGCGATTCATTTTTCGGAATTCCGATCCACCAGTACCTGCCCTATGCGGTATCGCGCACCTGGCACATCCAGCTGGCCGTCTTCTGGATCGCCACCGCTTTTCTGGCCGCCGGGCTTTATCTGGCGCCGGCCGTAGGCGGCCGCGAACCCCGCTTCCAGCGCCTGGGCGTCAATGTCCTCTTCGGCGCCCTGCTGCTGGTGGTCACCGGTTCGCTGGCCGGCGAATGGCTCTCCATACAGCAGCGCCTCAGCCTGGACGCCGGATTCTGGTTCGGCCATCAGGGATACGAGTATGTGGATCTGGGTCGCTTCTGGCAAATCCTTCTCTTTGTCGGCCTTTTGCTCTGGCTGGTGCTGATGCTGCGCGGTTTGTGGCCGGCGCTGCGCCAGAAAGGCCACCGCCGGCAACTCGTCCTCTTGTTCGCCGGGTCGTCGGCTGCCATCGGGCTCTTCTACGGTGCCGGCTTTTTCTACGGCGCCAAAACCCACCTGACGATCATGGAATACTGGCGCTGGTGGGTGGTGCACTTGTGGGTCGAAGGATTTTTCGAGGTCTTCGCCACTGCGGCCATGGCCTTTATCTTCACGCGGCTCGGCCTGGTACGCGCGGAAAATGCCACGCGGGCCGTGCTGTTCTCTTCGGCCATATTCCTGTTCGGCGGTATTCCGGGAACCTTTCACCATCTTTATTTCAGTGGCACGCCGGTCTCCATCATGGCCATCGGCGCCACCTTCAGCGCTCTTGAAGTGGTTCCGCTGGCACTGATCGGGTATGAAGCCTGGGACACCTACAAAAAAGCGGGTGCCGCAGCCTGGATGGAAAAATACCGCTGGCCCGTCCGCTTCTTCCTGGGGGTGGCGTTCTGGAATCTGGTGGGCGCCGGCGTCTTCGGCTTTCTGATCAATCCACCCATAGCGCTGTACTACATGCAGGGACTGAACACTACCCCGGTGCACGCCCATGCGGCCCTTTTCGGGGTCTACGGACTGCTGGCGCTGGGGCTTACGCTGGTGGTGCTGCGGCGGCTTTATCCCAGGGGTGTGTGGCGCGAGGGGTCCCTGCGGCTGGCCTTCTGGTCCATGAACGGTGGTCTGGCGCTGATGATCGTTCTCAGTCTGTTGCCCATCGGCCTGATGCAAACCTGGGCCAGCATCGAGCACGGATTATGGTACGCGCGCAGCGCCGAATTCCTGCAGCAACCGCTGCTGCAGACATTGCGCTGGCTGCGCATGATCGGCGACACCGTGTTCCTCATCGGTGTAGGTGCCCTGGCCTACTTCTGCGTCGGCCTGATCACCGGTTGGTCGTATGCGGAAGCCAATGACGACCGCACTCGAGACCTCGAGCCGCAAATAGAAAAAATAGCGGCCTGAACCGGCGGACGCGTGCCGGCGACGGCACGGAACTGAACCGCAATCAAATAAAAAAGGAGATCTCCCATGAATGCCATTGAAGAACTGGTCAATGAACATGAGGCCATAAGGCTGACCCTGAAAATACTGGATCGCATCTGCAATGAGATCGACCACAGCCGAAGCATTCCGAATCCGGCCGATTTGGAACAACTGCTCGAGTTTTTCGGCGTCTTCGTCGACCGCTGCCATCAATCAAAGGAGGAGGATCTGCTGTTCCCGGCCCTCGAGGCGGTCGGGATCAGCCGGACCGGGGGCCCTATCGGTGTGCTGTTGGAGGAACACGAGCAGGGGCGTCAGCATGTCGCCAGGATGAAACGCGGCCTCTCCGATTATCGGAACGGGGACCCGCGTGCACTGTCAACCGTCAATAATGAAGCCAGGGCCTATATCGATCTGCTGAGCCGCCACATCCAAAAGGAGAATCAGGTGCTTTTCCCCTTGGCGGCCCGACACCTGTCCGCCGCTGCACAGAACGAACTGAAAAGCGGTTTCGATCGGATCGAGGAGACCAAAATCGGGGCCGGCCGGCATGAAGCCTTCCACCGCCTGCTGGACCGGTTGGAAGCGGACTACCTGACGGCATGACAGCAGCATACGCTCGGACAGGACTGTTGATAAGGTCCTTGCGCGGCACTTTTCCGGCCCAGCCCGCATGGCTTCCGCGCGACGCCTGGGGTATGGAAACCCCGACCGGAAGCGACGAGTGAGGCGTCCGATGCCGTTATATTGCGGAACCAGCGGCTACAGCTACAAGGAATGGAAGGGGCCCTTCTATCCCAAGGACCTGCCGAACCGGGAGATGTTGCGCTATTACGGCGCGAATCTTCCGGCGGTGGAAATCAACAACACTTTCTACCGCATGCCATCCGCCGGCGTGCTGGAGTCATGGTTGGACCAGGTGCCGGCGCATTTTCGCTTCATTCTCAAGGCGCCGCGTGCCATCACGCATGCCCGGCCGCTCAAGGAAAAGGACGCCGAAGTCGCTTACCTGTTTCGAACGGCCGCCACACTGGGTGACCGGTTGGGCGCCATCTTGTTTCAACTGCCGCCCTACCTGCATCGGGATACTGCACTGCTGACCGATTTTATGGAGCTGCTGCCCGCCGGAACACGAACGGCATTCGAGTTCCGGCACCCCTCCTGGTTCGACGAGGCGGTCTACGCTCTGCTGCGCGGCAAGGGCAGCGCCCTGTGCTGCTCGGACAGCGAAAACCAGTCGCTGCTTCGTCTGGTTGCCACGGCCGATTGGGGCTACCTGCGCCTGCGCAAAGCCAATTACGCCCAGAACGCCCTTCGCGAATGGATCCAGCGCATCATCACCCGGAACTGGCAGACGGTCTATGTGTTTTTCAAGCACGAAGATGCAGGAACCGGTCCTGAACTGGCCCGTCAGTTTCTGGAGCTTGCAGCCCGGGAAGGGTTGCGGTAACTCCCCCTGGGACGGCCATCATTATTCTTGACAAGAATATTTGGAAGCGGCTATTTATCATTTAAGGCTCGCACTCTTTCCCGCTGTTCATAATCACCCCGATAATTTGTTGATCGACCCAATTCCGGTCTAGAGGCCTGAATGACCTTACTGGAAATTCAAGACCTGAGTACCCACTTCCAGACGCCGCACGGCGTCGTCCGGGCGGTTGATCGTGTCAGCATCGGCTTGCAGGCGGGAGAAGTGCTGGGCATCGTGGGCGAATCGGGCTGCGGCAAGAGTGTGCTGTCCCTTTCGATCCTGCGGCTGCTTCCCATGCCGCCGGCCTTTTTTGCCGGCGGACGAATCTTTTTTGAGGGACAGGACCTGCTTGCCGCGCCATACAACACGCTGCGGCAGATTCGGGGTAACCGCATCAGCATGATTTTTCAGGAGCCCATGACGGCGCTGAATCCTGTTTTTACGATTGGCAATCAGTTGTCGGAGGTCTACCGCGTCCACTGGCATCTGAATGGGTCGGCGGCGATGGAAAAAGCCGTGGAGATGCTGTTTAAGGTGGGCGTCCCGGCGCCCGGCCGGCGGGTTCGGGAATATCCGTATCAGCTTTCGGGCGGCATGCGCCAGCGGGTCATGATCGCCATGGCGCTGGCCTGCCGCCCGGCCCTGTTGATCGCGGATGAGCCCACCACCGCGCTGGATGTCACCATTCAGGCCCAGATCCTTGACCTGATGAATCAGCTGCAGCGGGAACTGGAGACCGCCATCATCATTATCTCCCACGATCTGGGGGTGATCGCCGAAACCGCCGACCGGGTGGCGGTTATGTACACGGGATGCCTTGTGGAAACGGCCGGAACGCTGGAGTTGTTCGAAACCCCCCTGCACCCCTACACCCGCGGATTGATGCGTGCCATCCCCGCACTTGCCGCCGGCGGCCGCGAGGAATTGTATGAGATCAAAGGGGTGGTGCCCAGCCTGCTGGCACTGCCCCCCGGCTGCCCGTTCAACCCGCGCTGCCCCGACGTCGGCGATATTTGTCGGGTTGAGATACCGGAGCTGCGCGAAGTGGCGGCCGGCCATCGGGTCGCCTGCTGGATGGTATGAAGGAAGGCCCGGTTGCGGACATCCGGCCGAAATGCAAAGGAGCTAGATGGATCGACTCCTGGTAGTTCATAACCTGGTGAAGCATTTTCCGGTCCGCCGCGGATTCTGGCGCAGCCGCCGTGAGGTGGTGCACGCCGTGGACGGCATCTCGCTGAGCCTGAAAGCGGAGGAAACTCTCGGACTGGTGGGTGAATCCGGCTGCGGCAAATCGACGGCCGGCCGTGCCATTCTGCGCTTGATCCGGCCGACCTCCGGACGGGTACGCTTCAAGGGTGAGGATGTGTTCGCCATGAACGCCGCGGCCGAGCGGCGTATGCGGCGGCAGATGCAGATGATATTTCAGGATCCCTTCGGCTCACTCAATCCGCGCCTGACCGTCGAACGCATCGTCGAAGAGCCGCTCGTCACGCACCGGGCGGGAAACTTCCGCGAACGCCGCGCACGGGTGGCCGAAATGCTGCGCACCGTAGGGCTGCTTCCCGAACACATGAAGCGTTTCCCGCACGAATTCTCGGGCGGTCAGCGACAGCGCATTATGATTGCGCGCGCCTTGATCCTGCAGCCGGAAGTCATTATCGGCGATGAACCGGTTTCGGCCCTGGATGTATCGGTGCAAGCCCAGATTATCAATTTAATGATGCGGCTGCAGCGGCAATTCCGATTCTCATACATCATCATTTCGCACGATCTGGGCGTCATCCGCTATGTCAGCCACCGGGTGGCCGTGATGTACCTGGGGCAGATCGTGGAGACGGCCGATACTGAATCGCTTTTCCATTCGCCGCACCACCCCTACACGCAGGCGCTGCTGTCGGCGATCCCGCGGCCCGATCCCAGCGTGCGCAAGGAACGCGTCCTGCTGGCCGGCGACGTGCGCAGCCCCTTCGCCCCGCCGCCGGGCTGCCGCTTCCACACGCGCTGCATCCACGCCCAGCCGCGCTGCCGCCAGGAGCAACCCGAGCTGCGCGACGCCGGCAACGGCCATCGCGTCGCCTGCCACTTCTACAAGACGCTGCCGATACCCGAGGCCGCCTCGACGGCCACCACCGCGCTGGGCAAGCTCCCCGAACGCCTCGCCGCTTTCGAGGCAGCGAAAGCGGCGCGCGGCGGTCCGGCGGGTGCCTGAACGGTCCATCCCCGGACTCCTATTTTTGGACGTCCGCTCTCCGTGACTCCGGCCTGTTCGCTGAGCTCCCGGGCCGTCGCTCTGCCATGTAGCGCCCTGGCGAAATCCCGAGCGCCTTGCGAAACATGGTCACGAAGCTCGGCACGCTTTCGTAGCCCAGGTCGGCGGCCGCCTGCTGAATCGACGCGCCGCCCGCCAGCCACTTCACGGCGAGCATGACGCCGAGCTGCTGCCGCCAGCGGCCGAAGCTCATGCCCGTTTCCCGGCTGATCATGCGCGCCAGGGTCCGCTCGCTGAGACCCGCCCGCTTCGCCCAGACCTCCAACGTTCCCCGGTCCGCCGGCGATGCCATCATCAGATCGACCATCCTGCGAAGGCGGGCATCGACCGGCATCGGCAAATGAAGATCCTCGATCTCTGCCGCCGCGATCTCGTCAAGCAGCACCGCGACCAGACGCGAGTTCGCACCGCCCTCGTCATAGAGGGCGGGCAGGTGCGCGGAGCGGATCAGCAGCTCGCGCAGCAGCGGCGTCACCGATACGGCGCAGCACGTCGCGGGCAGACCTTGGCTGACGGCAGGGTCGACGAAGGCGGCGAAGCCTTCGAGCCCGCCCGTCGCCGTAATCGAATGGAGCGCCCCGCCGGGGATCCAGACGGCGCTGCGCGGCGGCACGATCCATAATCCGCCTTCAACCTCGCAGCTCAAGGCGCCGCACTGAACGAACAGCACCTGTCCCTTCATGTGCCGATGGAGGTCCAGTTCGATCCGGCCGACCTCGGCCATTGCGGCGCCGAAGGTCACGACCGGACGGGGCACTTCATCGGGATCGATCCAATCGGAGGGGTCGCCAAGGATGGGCATGTTTCCACTGTTGTCAGACAGGAAGGACGGACTTGGCCAGATTGAATAACTATCTGTCCAGACTTCGGAATGACGCCACGACCAGGGTCCTCTACCCCGTCGATACGGACCCGTCGATGCCTCCACGGCTTCCGCAATCGGAAAGGAATCCTCGTGAATTCACTGAACAGCGGATATCTCGCCCAGGTTTTGGACGGACTTCATCAGGGCGCCGAAGCGGCGGATCTGGACTACAGGGCCGAAGTCATGGCGGAGCTCGAGGCTGCCGGCACCACCCTTGAGCAGATGATCGCCGAAAAGCTCGCTGAGGAACGGGCGGACTATCGGAAGATCTATCGCGATCGCGCCGATAATTTCCTCGCCGTCTCGCCGGCCTATGGCCGCTTCCTGTATGCGATCGCACGCGCCTGCAAGGCGACGAGAATCGTCGAGTTCGGCACGTCGATGGGGGTTTCGACGATCTATCTCGCCGCCGCCCTCCGGGACAATGGGGGCGGCACCCTCGTCGGTACGGAGCTCGAGTCCACCAAGGTGACGCGCGCACGCGCCAACCTCGACGCGGCGGGGCTTGCCGACCTGGTGGATATCCGGGAAGGCGACGCGCTCGAGACGCTGCGCGATGTCGGCGGCACCGTGGACCTGCTGCTGATCGATGGCGCCTTCACGCTCTACCTTCCGGTGCTCAAGCTGGTCGAACCCAGCTTGAAGACCGGAGCCGTGGTCCTCGGCGAGAATGCCTTCGACCCGGGATACCTGGACTATGTCCGCAATCCCGCGAACGGGTACCTTTCGCAGCCGCTTCCCGTCGATGAGGGGCGCGGTAACGAATTCACCGTGAGGACCGCGTGATGCTCGCGATGGGACCGACCGAACGCGCGGCGGCCAAGATGCCTGGCCGGCTGAGCAGAACCCTGGTGCGACTGTTCATGAGACACGCGACCGTCGCCGCGGTTGAGACGATCGCCGAGCGCTTCCGGCTGATCACGCTGGAAGGCCCGGCACTGGCGGGCATCGCATGGACGCCCGGACAGAAGATACAGATTGCGATGGGCTCGGCGTTCGTCGCGCGAACCTACACGCCCATCGAATGGGATCCGGTTGCCGGTCGTACCCGGATCCTGGGCTACGCACACGGCGACGGACCGGGAAGCGCGTGGGTTCGCGGCCTCGAGCCCGGCGACGAGTGCGACGTCTTCGGGCCACGCCACTCGCTGGATCTCAGCGCCGCGGCGGGTCCGCTTGCCATCCTCGGCGATGAAACCTCGATCGGACTGGCGCGCGCGCTCCTGTATCCCGATCGGACGGGAGCCGTCGCGTGCCGCTTCGAGGTCGACGATGTCGACGCCACCCGCCGGGTCATGGAAAACCTCGGCCTCGACGATGCCGCCCTGTTCGCCAGGAGCGAGGATGGTGCGCACATCAGGGGGATCGAAGCGGCGCTCCCGGCGCTTGACGCCGCCGGCGCAACCTTCGTGCTGACCGGGAAGGCCTCCACCATTCAGCAGCTCCGGCTGGCGCTGAAGAGCCGGGCCGTGCCCGCCGCNNGCGCCTGGAGCCACCGGCCTCGCTCAGCACCACGTCGCGCAGTTTCACCAGAGCGCGATCGATCTCCGCCTCGGGCGTTCCCGCGTAGCCCAGGATGAGGCCATGCCGCCGCGCGCGGCCGGCGTAGCAGACCGAGAGGGGCTGGACGGTCAGGCCCTCGGCCGCTGCCGCCACAGTTACGGCGACATCGTCGAAGCGCCGCGCAATCTGCGAGGTCGGACTGGCGATCACATGCATGCCGCCGGGATCGGCGGCGATCGTGAGCAAGCCATCGAGATGCCGCGCGGCCGCCTGCAGCAGGGCTTCGCGGCGGCTGGCATAAAGCTGCCGCGTGCGGCGCAGATGGGTGGCGAAATGGCCCTCGGCGATGAAGCGGGCCAGCGCGCCCTGGCCCAGCAGCGGCGCCCGCACCGAGACGCGATCCATGATCCGCTCGGTGGCCTCGACCAGCGAGGCCGGCAGGACAAGGAAGCTCAGCCGCAGCGCCGGGAAGAGCAGCTTGGAGAAGCTGCTGAAATAGGCGACGCGGCCGGCGCGATCGAGCGCGCGCAGCGGCGCCAGCGGCCGGCCGCTGTAGCGATACTCGCCGTCGAAATCGTCCTCGGCGATCCAGCCCTTGGTTCGTTCGGCCCAGCTCAGCAGCTCGAGCCGGCGCTGCAGGCTGAGCACGGTGCCGAGCGGAAAATGATGCGCCGGCGCCACGACCGCCAGCCGCGCTTCTGGGGCGGCGGCGAGTGCCGCCTCGGGCGATAAGCCCGCCTCGTCGATGGCGATGGGTACGGCGTTGATGCCTGAGCCCGCCAGCGCCTCGCGCACGCCGACGAAACCCGGCTCCTCGATCCACGCCGTATCGCCGGCATCGAGAACGACCTGCGCGAAGAGAGAGAGGCCGTGGCGGATTCCCGTCGTGACGACGACGGATCCAGAATCGCAGGTGAAACCCCGCGCCACGCCGAGATAGGTCGCGATCGCCTCACGCAAACCCGCATGGCCGAAGGGATGCGCGGCGCTCGCCGCTTCCATACCGGGCCGGCGCCATTCCCGTTCCAGCAGCTTGGCCCAGAGCGCGAACGGGAAGGCCTCGCGGTCCGGCTGCCCGGTGGGAAAGCCCAGTGGCGGGCCGGCGGGAATGGGCGGTGGGGTCTCGGCCAGCAGCGCCCGCGTCCGGCGCGCGACGGTGGGCCTGGCAACGGACTTGCCCTGCGTCGGCGTGCCGGTTCGCGGCAC
>DDYQ01000154.1 GCA_002348005.1 Desulfobacteraceae bacterium UBA2230
TGATCTCCCGCAGGGTTTCAATCCCGTCCATGCCGCCCGGCATCTTGATGTCCAGCAGAACCACATCGAAGGGGCGCGAAGCCAGCAGCTTGAGCGCCTGCTCCCCGCTGGGCACCCCTTGGGCTTCCAGACGGCGTTTGTTCAGACGATTGACGACCGTTTCCATAAAATCGAGTTCGTCATCGACGACCAGTATGCTGAAGCTGAGCATGGGTCCTCCTATTTCCTGTCGGGGAGTTTCGCCGGCAACTGCACCGTGAACGTGGTGCCCTCGCCCGGATTGCTCTGGAAAGATATCCGACCGCCCATCCTTTCAATGATTCCGTAACTGATGGAGAGCCCCAGACCGGTGCCGCGGCCGGAAGGTTTGGTGCTGAAGAACGGATCGAAAATCCGGCGCTGGTGCTCTTTGGGAATTCCGGGGCCGTCGTCCTTGATATGGGCCTGAATATGGTGATCGACCAGTGCGGTGGAGACCTCGATGTGGCCGTTGGTGCCTATAGCATCGATGGCGTTGTTGATCAAATTGAGAAAGACCTGCTGCAGTTGGGACTGATCGCTGGCGATCACGGGTAAATTGTCCTGATAATGCTTGACGATGTCGATATTGCTCAGCCGCGCATGGTTCAACATGAGTTCGATGGTCTGATCCAGCACGCGGTTCACGTCCACATCGTCCAGATGGGGTTCCATGCGGCGTGCGAAGCCCAGCATGTTATGGGTGATTTTACGAGCGCGTTCGACATGGTTCTCAATTTTTTCCAGCGAGGAGAAATACTCCTGGTAGTTTGAACTCTGCCGGAATTCTTCATCGTTCAGCAGGTCCTTCATCCAGCCCGCCTTTTCACCGATGACCGCCAGGGGATTGTTGATCTCATGGGCGATGCCGGCCGCCATCTTGCCCAAAGCGGCCATTTTGTCGGACTGGACCAACTGGGCGCTGAGCGTTCCCATTTCACGGTCGGACGCTTCCAGGTGGCTGACCACCGAATGGGCGATGAAAACGGTGGTCATGATGATCGCCGCAATGCCGACGGAAATAATCACAATCTCCATGTTGCGGGTGGCGGTCAATCCCCCGGCCTCGCCACTGGTTTGCTGGCGGATGATCAGCAGCCATTTGTTGTTTTTCAGCCAGGCGCCGGCATAATACTCCGTATACCCGTTCTGAGGGCGTTTTTCGACGACGGTGTTGCCGTGGCTGAAGTCCTTGGGGTTGAGGTACGACTGCCCCAGAATTTCGCCGTTAAAACGCGGCACCGTCTGAAAAACGCCGTCGCTGTTGATGACAAAGGCATCGCCCATCCGGCCCGCCTGGGCCGTTCTGACCAGGCGGTCGAAGACCTCCGAGTCGATGGTGGCGCGCAGGATCCACTGCTGACTGCCGCTGCGGCCGCGTACGGCGATAATGAAGTGCGGGAAGCGGCGGAAACCAAGATAGACGTCGCTGACGTACTTGCCTTTGGCCATCACCTCCGCAAACCAGGGCTCGTTTTCATAATTGCGCCCTTTCAGGTCGTAAGGCCCAACATAAGCCGCATGCATGCCGTTGCTGCCGATCACGCCCAGGTCGATCAGGCCCAGCATTTCACTGCGCCGGTTCATGGTCTCAAAGAGCTCGGACAGCATCGACGGTCGCGAAAGCTCCTCCAGGCTGTGCGTGTCGGCCAGCATGGCCAGCAGCGTAATGCGCTCACGCAGGAAGACATCGACCGCGTGACTCTGCGATTCGGCCAGATGCCGGACCTGGTCTTCGATCCGCGCCTCATGCGCCCGGGCGAACTGGTAATAGATGGCGGTTCCCAGCAACAGCAGCGGGGCGATCGAAACCACCAGCGTGAGTCCGATGATTTTGAGCTTCAGGTCGCGATACAATCGTCTTTTCACGACAATACCCTTTCAAGGACGATCGCAGGGGCCGTAGCAGCCGCGACCCCGCACCTTGCGCGGCTGTCGGGCTGCAGTCTCTCAGAACATCCGATATTCCACATGTCCGTAAGAGCAAGTGTCGTGCCACTTTATCTGCTCCGGGTGGTTTGCCGGGCCGCCTGTGGCTCAGATCGTCTGTCGGTTCGGTTTACAAAGTGTAAAGCCGTGGCGGACTTTTGAAAATATACATGAGCGGGATGAAAAAGTAACCCGGATTCAGTCCGGCGGATTGTCTATGGATTGGACTCGGCCGGGATACCGGGCTTTAATGGCATCTGTTTTGCAGACCGCCAGGTTAGTGCGATTAAAAGATCGGCGTCGCCGGCCAGTACTTCGCAGGCCAGAAAGACCGGATCGCCCGGGCGAAGAACTCGCCGATCCTCAAGAAGGAGAGAGAAATGGCAGCTCAGACCAGCAAAAAGCTTTTGATTGCATTGGACGGTTCAAAACAGTCGTTCGAAACGATCAAGTACGTCAGCAGCGTGGATCTGTTCCATCAGGATGGATTCCACTTCGTGCTCTTCACGGTTTACAATGCCATGCCTCAGGCCTACCGCGATCTGGGCAAGGATCCGCAATTCGCCAAAAGTTTCGGCGAAGTCCAGCGCTGGGAGATCGGAGAGAAAAAGCGCTGCGAAGCCTTCCTCGAACATGCCCAGGCGGCCCTGATCGGAGCCGGCGCTCATCCCTCGCGGGTTAAGTGTGTGTTGCGCAAGAAAAAGGTGGGGATTGCACGCGATATCATCAAAGAGGCCCACGGCGGCTACAGCGCGGTAATGATCGGGCGCCGAGGCAGCGGCCTGATGAAAGGCCTCAGTTTGGGCAGCGTGGCCGTCAAGCTGATCGGTGCCCTGACCGACATTCCGCTTGCGGTGGTGGGCCGGGACGTCCCCATTACCGGCAACATTCTGATGCCCATAGATCTTTCGGTTTATACTGCGCGCCTGGCGGATTTTGCAGCCAGCAAGCTTGCCGCTCAGGCATACCGGTTAAGCCTTTTCCATGTGATTCGCAGCGAAGATTTTCTAACTGCCGAAGTAGAAGAAATGCTGCGCGCTGAAATCCTCTCCGCCATGGAGAATGTGCGTGAACGCCTGATCAAGGCCGGCATGTCGCCGGACAGGGTGTCCAGCCGTATCGTAACCGGTCGGCGCAGCCGCGCCATGGCCATTATCGAGGAGGCCGAAAGTGAAGGCATCGGCACCATCATGATGGGACGCAAAGGAATGCATACGTTTTCCGATTTCTTCATCGGCCGGGTGAGCAACAAAGTGGTCCAGATGGGCAAAAAGCAGGCGGTGTGGATCATCAGCTAGCCGGCTGTTGAAATACGGGCGACGGACCGCCGGCGGGGGCCGGCGCGCACCGCCGCCCATACATGCCGGAGGCGGGATTCGCCGGCCGGCATAGAGCTCGGCAACTGCTTCCGGGAGTGCTGCCGCACCGCCCGGGCGATCCGGCCCGCGGTTCGGCCGCGGTCCTGGGCCATGCGCAGCCAGTCGCGCAACACGGGTGCCGCTTGGAAGCGCAAAGCCGCCCTCCTAACACCTTTCCCCCCCCTGCCGCTTTGTTAAATACTTCCGGACGCCTTCCCGCAGCACTTCCGATACCCGCCGAACCTTCGACTGTCGGCTTTCTTTACACGGTGTCAAGTCATCTCGGTTGAACTTCCGGGCGGCTCGAAGCCTGCAGCAGGCAAGCCTCAGTCATTTCAGCGATATTTTGCAAGCCATGGCGTGGCATAGGTGTTGCTTTGAACGCTGCTACCCGGTCGACAAAAGTTTTCGGTATTTGGGTGGAGGCGAAGACATTTCCCACCACTTTTTAAATGAAACATCCGGACAGCACTCCCCAACCGGCGCTGGCAATTCCGGATGGCCAATGTGAACCAGTGAAAAAGGAGGGTCTTCAATGAGGCGCAAGGTGAGTCAACTGATGATCGCAGTGACAGCCGGCCTGGTGGTAATGGTGCCGGGATGGGTCCTGGCCGCAGGTGAAAAAGCGGTGGACATCGTGGTGGTGGCGGACACCCGGCGGGTGACGGGTATCATGCGGTACTTCTCCGACCTGTACAACACCAATATTCTGATGTTCGCCGTATGGGCGGTCGTGCTGACCGTGGTGATGGGCTGCACGCTCGGTTTCCTGATGGATTTCATCATGGAGCGCACCGGCCTGGATCTCCATTCGCGTAAAATCGTCGAACATTAACGGGGGAGGGGAATTAATATGGATGCTTCCTGGCTGTACATGTATATGCCCATTGCGGGCGTGGACATCTTTTGGCCCGGTCTGGTCCTGATCGGTTTTTCGGTGGGCACCATCGGCGGATTTTTCGGGATGGGCGGCGCCTGGATGGTAACGCCGGGTTTGAACATTCTTGGTTTTCCGATGGCCTTCGCCATCGGTACCGACATCGCCCACATCGCAGGCAAATCGATGGTCTCAACCATTCGCCACTCCAAGTTCGGCAATGTGGATTACAAACTGGGCTTTGTCATGGTTATCGGTACCATGATCGGTATCGAGCTGGGTGCCCAGATCGTCATGTGGCTGGAACGCCTCGGTCAGGTGGGCGACGTGGTGCGCTGGGTCTACGTGGTCTTTCTGGCCCTGATCGCCTTCATGGTGTTTGCGGATTACGCCAAGGCGGTAAAGAAGAAGAAGCTGGGCATTGTCGACGGCGACAAGGGCACCGAAGGTTTTACATGGTACAAGACGCTGCACAAGATCAAGATCCCCCCCATGATGCACTTCAAAGCCGCCGGTATCTACTGTTCGGCGTGGCTGCCGATTACGGTCAGCTTCATGACGGGCGTTCTCGCCGGCTTCCTGGGCATCGGCGGCGGACTGCTCCGCATGCCGGCCCTGATTTACTTCATCGGCACGCCGACCCACATCGCCGTAGGCACCGATCTGTTCGAAGTCATGATCTCGGGTCTGTACGGTGCCTTCACCTATACTTTAAAGGGTCGTATTGAACTGGTGGCGGTATTCGTAATGTTGACCGGGGCGGCGATCGGCGCCCAGATCGGCACCGTCGCCACCAAGTACGCCAAAGGCTTCGGCATCCGTATCGCCTTCGGCATCGCGGTGCTGTGCTGCATGATTTCGATCATCCTGAAGCAGTACGGGTTCAGTATGTCCTCGGCCATCTTGATCCTGGGCACCATCGGCGTGATGTGCATCTACATCATCGCCATCATGTGGAAGGGCGCCGCCCAAGAGCTGCGCGAGAAAAAGGCCGGACAGCGGATCACCACGCACCTGTAAATAGGGAGGACTTAAAAAGATGAAATCAAAAATGCTTCTATGGGCCGTAATGCTGATTTGCATGGCGAGCCTGAGCGCCGGATATGCGGCTGCATCCGAAGTCAGTCAGGGTAAATGCTTGTTGGTTGACGGCGAAAAGAAAGTGATCACGATCGAGGAGTACGACATTCAATTCAGCAAAGAAAATCCGTACGGCAGGCCGACCGGTGTCGAATCGTCCTATGACGTCTCCAGCGCCAAGATCGGAATCGCGCCCGAACCCGGCGATATCCTGCGCCTGGCCTATGTGGTGAAGGGCAGTGAAAAAGTGGCCCTGAAAGTGATGAATGTCTCCAAGCAGGATTTGCGCAAGAAATAAAGCGGCTGTCGGGGGTGCCGCCGCTTTCGGCGGCCGGCACCCCCGCTATACGGTGAAAGGATCGTCCATGTTCGAGCCCCGTCACATCGATGAACAGCGCCGCCTCAGCCCGAGACAGCGCATCGTGGTCTTCTTGATGAATTTTCTGCTGCTTTCCGAACTGACCCTGGCGATGTATCTGGGACAGCATGCGGGCGATGAGCTGACTTCGGTTTTCTTGAAGACCTTCATTCCCCTGGCGGCGGCCACTCTGTTCACCGCCCGAATTGCCTTGCGCCGGCTGCAGCCGAAAGCCGAGCCGGTTCTCGACGAATGCGGCCCATGATCACCATTTTCGGCCTGAACCGCCTGGTCACGCGCATCGGCGCGGCGGTGGCGGTCCTGTTTCTCTTTTTTCTGGTCGACAACTTTGTCACCGGCCACTTCAGCGGCAGGAATGTTTTGCGCGCACTGCCCGGAACGTCGCAACCTATCAGCGGAGAATTGACCCTCTCCGTCTCCGATGCCTCCGGGCTTGTCTATTCCGCAGAGAG
>DDYQ01000049.1 GCA_002348005.1 Desulfobacteraceae bacterium UBA2230
ACCTGTACTTCCTTTGACGCTTACGTATCTGCGTTCAAGCGGAGACCGGGAAGGCAACCATCTCCTGCCGGTGCTCATCCCATAAACTCAGTCGAACACAGGAAAGACTTCCCATAATTGTGAGCGGTGCTTTGGCTTGCAGCGCCGGAACGGCATCGTAACACCGCTTTAAACGATAATTGGGTATTCTGGGGTCAAGATGATGGACATGGTGATAGCCGATGTTGCCGGAAAACCAGCGCAGCACCGCCGGCAGTTTGTAAAACGAACTTCCTTCCATAGCGGCCCGCAAGGGCTCCCACGCGCCCTGGCGCGCCCAGTAGCCACCCGGGAACTGATGCTGTACGTAAAACAGCCAGACCCCCGCCGCCCCTGCAAACCAGAATACCGGCAACTGGATCAGAAGGTATGTCCGCCAGCCAAACAGCCGGTCGGCGATCAGAATCATGGCAACGATAAGCAGGTTGGTGAAGAGAACACTCACCCTTTGCTTGCGCCGCACCTTGCGCGCCGGAAGCCGATTGGCGAGGAAAAAAGTGAATATGGCGCCCAGTCCGAGCATCACCAGAGGATGACGGTAAAGTCGGTACTGCAACCGCTTCTTCTTCGATGCCTTTTGATACTCGCTGAGCGTCATGGTCCAGATATCTCCAAATCCCCGTGCATCGAGGTTTGCATACGTGACGTGGTGTCGAAGGTGCGCAAAACGCCAATCTTCGAATGAGGTGAACACCAGCACCCCGAGGACGTACCCGAAGAACGTGTTGAGGCCCTGCCGCCTGAAGAACGAACCATGGACGCAGTCGTGAAACAAAATAAATACCCGGACCAGGAATGCGCCGGCTGCAAGTGCGAGAGTGAGGGTTATTGCGTAAGCGTAACCGAGCTGAATCGAGCGGATCATCAAATACCATATAAAACAGTAGGGTCCCAAGGTATTGATCAACTGCCACACCGCTTTTCGGCCGTTCGGGTTCCGAAAAGCGGCAAGCTCCGGATGCCAATCGGGCCACAAGCGTCTGTTCGCCCTTTTGCTGCCCTTGGCGTTTCTGACCATTTAATCCTCCGCCCGGTTTTCGCTGGGGAATCTCCCCTAATCGATTCGAGGTGCTTTCTTGATTATCGAGTCGGCAATCGCGGATGGGATCTGTAACCTGGCCGGCCTCGTACAGGCCCGAGAGCCGTGACCAGCCCTTGCGGGTTTCACGGGTTTGTATCCGTCAATCCTCAATTGCCGGTTCCCTGCTTGAATGCGGCGATGCATTGAACCCGGTCAAGGTATTTTCATGTCTGCTGAATGGGGGGCTCACCGAAATCAATCTGGGGTCGGTAATCCTCAACTTTATTGAAATAATCGATGTTTTCGGCAAATGAGGCTTTGAGGAAGGAATTCACCCACCAATGGATATCGGTTTCCCGGATAATGTTGCGCAGGCGGTCCATGCGCTCGGATCTTTCTTCGAACGGCATTTTGTATGCCTGGTAAATCGCCTCCGCGATTGCTTTCTGATCGTTCGGGTTGACCATCAGGGCGCCCTCGTACAGCTGATCCGCGGCGCCGGCGGACTCTGCCAGGATCAAGACGCTGTTGCGTTCCAGGCTCGCCGCACAGAATTCTTTGGCGATCAGGTTCATACCGTCTTTGAGCGGCGTGATCAGCGCAATTTCAGAGGTCCGGTAGTAGGCCAGTAGTTCTTCGCGGGAAAGGGCACGGAAAAAGTAGTGGATCGGCGTCCAGTCAAAACGGCCGAACTCTCCGTTGATCTTGCCCACCAGGCTTTCGATTTCTTTTTTTAAATCCTCATACTCCCGAATATCGCGCCGGCTTGGAACGACTATCTGGACCAAAACGATTTTTCCGCCCAGCTCCGGGTAAGCCGTTAGTGCATAGCCATAGGCCTTGAGCCGCTCGGGAATGCCTTTGGTGTAATCCAGCCGGTCAATGCCAAGGATGATCTGGCGTTCCGGATGTTTTTCGTGGATGTACCAGGCTTTTTCCGCGACCTCCCGGGCGGCGGCGGAGGTGGCAAAATCATGGTAATCGATGCCGATGGGCAGAGCGCCGACCCGCACCGCCCGGTTGTCGAAGAAAAGGGTGATAATCTGGCCGCTGCCCTGCACCGTGGTATCCATCATGTGCTTGCGCACACATTGAATGAAGTTGCGCTGGTCGCGCATGGTTTGAAGGCCGATGAGATTGAAGGAAAGCAGCGCCTTGAGGATTTCGAGGCCCCAAGGCAATTGAAGAAATATGTCCGGAGAAGGAAACGGGTTGTGCAGGAAGAAGCCGATGCGCTCTTTAACTCCCATTTCACGCAGCGCCTGGCCGACACACATGAGATGATAATCGTGGATCCAGACGTAATCATCCGGTCTTAGACGGTCCAGGATTTTGGCGGCGAATTTCCGGTTGACGGCCTGATACGAGGCCCAGTATTCAGGATCGAAGTTGCATCTGCCGGCCATGTCGTGAAAGAGCGGCCATAAAATTTCATTCGAAAATCCGGCATAGTATTTATCTACCTCCGGTGAGGTAAGCTGAACCGCTTCAAAATCGATTCCTGCGAAAGCGGACGCCTCTGACATGGCCTTTTTGAGCGCCTCTTCGGGTGCTTCAGAGGTGCCTGACCAACCGATCCACAATCCACCGCGGCCCTTTAAAACCGGCGCCAGTGCCGTCACCAATCCGCCGGAGCTGGGTTTGGCACGCCATTGCCCCATTTCATCCTTTTCCATCGCCACCGGAAGGCGATTGGAAACCACAATCAGCCTCATAACGCTTCCTTCCTTTACATGCATATTGCGGCGGCAAAACGAACGAAATAGTGTGTTTCACTGATTTCACACCTGAGATCCACGAAAGATCGATCGACAGGGAAAACCTTTACCGGAGATGACAGCATTCTGGCTACGCGGGAAGGCGGCCTGAGAGCGCTTGATCAAAAAGTGAGGGAGCCTGCAAATTTTGTTGGAAAGCACGGCGGCACTGAAAAAAAGAAGGCCCAGGTGGAGAATGCTGGGGCGATAGGAGGGTCGTTAGTCAGATTCTAATGCCGATCAGTTCCTGCAATATCCTTTCTGTACCGAAATTCAAGGCATCAAAATGCATGCTCTTGCACACCTGTTTTTTTCTTTTTCGCAGTCTGAAGATTTTACACCGGCGTCAATGCATTCAGCATTGAGTTCCTTGCACCTTTCACGGCAATCGATTAGCCTTGTCGGCGTTGAGTGTGCCATTGAAAACCTCTCTTTGTGATGGTTAGTACATAATCCTAATCACCCGTAAAAAGGCTTCAAGCCTCAGAATCATACATTGACCGAATTGCCACGAGCGCGATCGCTCCGATTCCAGCTGCGCGCTCTCAAAATCAAGCCTTCCTGCGGGCTTGACCTCGGTCATGGGGTTGTGAAGACAGGAAACGCTCGATAACGACCTTTTGGGATCAACTTTTTTTTTGGAGTGGGTCATGTGGTACTCTATCCATATTGGACTGCCCGGGAAGTTTTCATGGAACTCTTCTTTCATCAGACCTGGACATCGCCATGTCTTGACCAGGGCGCTTGAGTGGGCATTGACGATTGGATCGGGCAAGCCGATAGTCTGGTATACAGTATCATGTGCGAAAAATCATGAAGCAAACAGAAGGAGGGCATGATGGCATTATATTTGGTCCAGCACGGAAAGAGCCTTCCTGAAGATGTCGACCCGGAGAAAGGGATTTCCAAAGAAGGCATCTTGGAAGTTCAGCGGATTGCTGAAGTGGCGGCTGGATATGGCTGCAAGGTTGCGCAAATATCCCATAGCGGTAAAAAGCGCGCCAAGCAAACCGCCGAAATTTTTGCATCGTATTTAAAACCCCGAAATGGTGTTGTGGAAATCAGCGGGATCAACCCCCTGGATGATGTGACCGTTTTTTCAGGCAGCCTGTCGGTTGAAGATAATATCATGCTGGTCGGGCATCTGCCTTTCATGGAACGGCTGACATCTTATCTGATAATCGGCTCAACAGAACCATCGGTGTTTAAGTTTCAGAACGGCGGCGTTGTCTGTTTGAACAGGCAGCCGGACACCCGAAGGTGGATTATTAAATGGGCGCTTATGCCCAATATCAGCTGACCGAAATAAAATAACAATGCGGGCTTAAAAGCAGACCGGGAGCCTTTGTTTCGTAATCGCCAATTCCCAAGTGCCAACCGGATGGCGAATGCTTACAGCAGGCCCTGGCCCCCATGCCTCTGCCGCTGCCCGAACCGTCCGAGCCTTGACAGGCAGTTGCGAAACAAAACAGCGTCGCTGCCAGCCTCCGCCGACCTTGGCTGCGCACGCGTTCGAGTAAGAAAAATCTCCAGCAAAAACACTCTCAGGCAGCAGTTCGTCCCAAAGAAATGCGACCCGCTGACTGCCGTCTGAACTAAATCCTGACACCCGTCTTGAATATTGAACAGAGTTTTACAGGCAGGCCCACAATCAACTCGTGACGGCAATTTGCTCTCGGCCGCCCATGGCGGGGACCAAACCTGAGGATGCTTTGCCCCTGGTCATTCGCCTGTTTTCGTTGCTTCACCGCAACATTGAGGATGCTTCAACGCGCACAGCGTCCAGATCATGATACTGCACCTATGCAGGATCGCCGAAGACCCAGGGGGTCAGAAGGTGCATGATGGTATCCGTCGGGATCGGACGACCTTCTTCGTTGGGGGTTGACCGCTATGGCGGTTCGGCGTTTTCCGTCTAAGCGCTTGTAGTCGATGCAAAATTGCAAATCGTACCCGTTAACGGCAGACGGGTTTGTTTTTCACGATGCGGGCCACTGCCTTCCACCATTGCGTACCGCCAAGCAAGGCCCGTTTCACCATTGCGGCCACGTTGCGATGTCCCTGCTCGGCCTCTTCCCAGGTCGAGTATCGCCACCTCAGATGATCCAGGTCGGAATGAACATGATCGATCAGCTGGATGTTGCCATCGATCAGCAGACAAGTGCTTTCATTCCGCTCGAAAATCATGGTTTCGAACAACAGGGGGGGACCGGGGGAAAATTGCTGATCCAGCCCCAGGAAAACTGTGGAAATCCAATAGGGATCGATCTTGTCCTCTGCCACTATCCGCTCGGAGCGATGATCCTCCATCCACTGCACCCACCGCCGGAGGCCTTCTTCTTCGGAACAGTCAAGGGCAAAGGGCATATGATCAATCAATATGAAATTGGTCGCGCGTTTCATGGTCGGGGACCATATCAATGATCGCGGCTGGTTAAAACAAAAAAAGCCCGGGGGGATGGTCCATGCGACGCAACGGTTGGAATCTTCGACCAGCGTCCCTTGATGATCCTGCAGCGGACAAAAGACAAAGCGCCGCTACGGTCCGGATGCGACGTTCATCTCGCCCCCTGAAATCGGACCCCGCACACATCAAGCCGCCATCGATATCGGCCGCTTTGCCGATTCGGACGGGCAGGGCCTCCATGGCGGCGGCGCGCGCTCGTCCCCGCTCAGTGTGTGTTTGCGACACTATCTTGGCGGCGATCCGAATAGCTGCACGCAGTAAAAAGTGTGCACACTGGCCGCCTCCTGCTGCGGCCGGCAGTCCGCTCCGAGAAATTCCGGCTGATCGGCAAGAATGTTATGGCGATGCTCCGGTGAGTTCATCCATTGCGCCAGCAAGGAGGCTGCAAAGGAACGGTAGGTGTGCCGGGGAAGCGGCGGTCCTTCGGCCTGATAACTGAGTCCCGACCCTTCCGGCACCGGGTAAACCTCCCTTCCCGCTTCGTAGTGGATATCGAAATGGGTGGCGATGTTCTCGGCAAGATAACCGAATTCGAATCCGGCCAGAAGCGCCCGGTCCTGAGGCCTGCGGCGTTCGGGCCGGTAGGGATCTACATGGGATAAGTAGTTGTGCCGGACCATGCTGGCGGCATGCATGCGGGCGGCCGCATTCAGGCGCGGATCATGGCGCAGCCGGTGCTTGCCGTATTGCCGGCGCCGCAGATTGGTCTCATGAAAGAGGGCGGCGGCCAGCACCGTGTGATCAACCCTCCGGGCATCGATGGGCAAACCGACGCTTTCCAGAGCGAAAAAGGTTTCGGCCGGCATATTGAACAGCGATGCCGATGCGTCGGAATGCGGCTCCTCTTCCGAGTCGGGTTCGCCGGCCGCAAGAACCGTTCCGATCCACAGACAGGCCATGGCCGTCCAGAAAACGATCGCCCTCACGGGCGGGATATTCACGGGTTCTCAGCTCCTCGAGTTCGATAAAAATTTGAGAAAGTGATCGAAATGACGGCCTCAATGCCCCAAGGCTAGTCGCCCGAGGGGTCGGGATTCGATGCGCTATTCATCCCACCTGTGGCATGGCCGCCGATATCAAGGGCCTTTTGATAAATCGAACGGGAAAACTGATCGTCCAGCTTTGTCAACATTTCCGGCATCAGGGTATTATCGTCCATTTTGGGGGTGGGCTCCGGGTTTTTCCAGCGGGCATCCAGGTACAGCCAGGCGAGGCCCCCGCAACATACCGCCAGGATAACGAGCAGGAAGGTGATTTGAGCCGTGGTCATCCGGTTGCACCTCCGCAGTGCGCGCAGCCAGAGCGCTCGGAGTTTTGGCTTTTCACGCTCAAAAGTCCTCCCATAACCACTCGAAAAATTCATCAAAAGAAGGTGCAGCGTTATGGAACGGGCCGATGGGGTCCACCGGTCTTTGGTCCGGAACAAGCGGCTCCGGAGAGGGGTAGCCGCTGCGGCCCGAAGGATTGACCGGGCGGCCTTCGAGCGACTGGACATACGTTCTGCGCCTGCGCGCATCGCCTAAAAAATGATACGCTTCCTGAATCTCGCGGAAAGAAGCGCTGTCGCCCGCGAAGCGATCCGGGTGATATTGCTTGGCCAGTCGCCGATAGGCCGATCGGATCTCTTCCGGCGTAGCGGCAGAAGAGACCCCCAGAATTGCGAAATAACTCTTTGCCATGGTTTCTCCCCGATCATCGAGACCCACTGCCCAATACCTTCCGCCTCGATGCGTCCGAAAAGACCCAGCCGATCCGAACCTGCATCCACGGCTGTTTTCCAGAGCTGCCCTCGATAATTTAACAATATCCGGTTTTCAATGAAGCGCAATGTCTTCAGGGTTTGCGGTGAACCGGTTTTTTATATTGATCCACAGAAGTGACAGCAGGCGTTTAGAGGCGGGAAGCACCCGGGCGCATGAAACGCCTTGCCTGCATGCCGCCTCAGGCCAGTTCACCCAGACCGTGACAACGAGGGCGTCTCATTCACTAATGCTTAAACTCGTTTGAAAAATTAATCACACCATCTGCACGGTCAAGCGTGTCGATCTCCGGCAATGCCGCGCATGCGAGGCTTATCTCGGGAGCCGGCTGAGTATTTTTACGCCGATGAGCACAACTTTTCCCTCGGGGCCGTCGCTCGCGTGGGTGATATGCCGCACTTCGGACCGCTGGAAAACGGCAGCGGACGGTGTGTCGCCTTCAAGGCTGATCATTAAATCGATTTCCTGGCCAACCCGGATATTTCGCAATAAGGTCGGGTCGTCTTCCACGATGAGGCAGGTGCCGCCTTCCGAAGTGTCCCGGATTCCGAACTCGTAGACCGGGATTCCGGCAACCCGGACGACCGCCCGGCCCTTCGGCGACACTTTGATCCGTTCTTCTCCCCGCCTGTCGGCAGATGGCCCGATCTCCTCCAGGACTTCGTCATCGTCGTTGAGAAATGTCTTCAATGCGCTGGAGGCGCGGAAAACGACCGTATTGCCGGGGTTGATGGCCAGGTGTTCGGCGGTGCTGAAGTTGCGGACGCTTTTTTGTTTTCTCTTTTTGACGCTGAAGCGGCCGAACCCCCGGATGGCGATATCCTCGCCTGCCGCGAGGGTACGGTGCATGATCTCGAGCCAGACGTGTACAATTTCCGCCGCCCGTTGATGCGTGATCCCGTTGCAGGCAGCGACGTGGTGGACCAGGTGAGTCGTTTCAGCGGTCATGCTGGATCCTTATGGGAGGTCTTGGTCACAGGATCTTGGATCATACCTGGATATTTGGAATGCCTCAAGCGAAGAAAGGGCTCGAATGAACGCGTGACCCCAAGAGGCGCCCTGCCGCGCGCAGATGAATGACCCATCAGGTCGGAGGGGGCTTCATCATCCAGGACCAGCGGCGTGCGATCCAAGCACTCAGGGCTTTACCCGGCGTTCATTGCTCACCGGGTAAGGATACTCCATGTGCATGGCCGTAGCTTTGGCAATGTCCTGACCGAAATAACGGGCCACCACCTTGAGGGCCATGTCGATTCCCGCTGAAATACCCGCCGAAGTCAATAATCGGCCGTCCTCGACGACATGCTGCGCGTACTCAACGGTCACGGCAGGAAAAGAGTCCCGCATCCAGTCCAAAGATTTCCAGTGCGTCGTCGCATGCAACCCATCGATCAACCCGGCGAAGCCCAACAGCATCGAACCCGTGCAGACCGAAGCCAGTGTTTCAACTTCGGCGGCTTTGGAACGCAACCATTCGAGCATAACCGGATTTTTCAATTCCCTGCGCGTGCCCCATCCGCCGGGAACAACGAGAATATCCATCTTCGGGCAAGTTTCGAATGAAAAATGAGGGATGACTTTCATGCCGCCCGTTGTCGTGATGTTGGAAAGCGTCTCAGCGATTAAAAATACCTCAAACGGCGATTGCGCTTCCCGCCGCTGGGCCTCATCGATGCGGGTCGCTGAAAAAACCTCGAACGGACCACAGAAATCGAGCACTTCAATGTCATTGAAAATAACGATGCCTACCCGCTTTTGGGTCATTTTTGTTTCTCCTTAAAAGGTTATCGCATGATGGATTGATCCAAGGTGGCATTGCGCCGCAGGACACGCCATGGAGGCGCTTAATCCGATACGATCGCCACCGTTTCGGCAAATCGATCAAACGAGCCTGGTTTTCCGAGACAACCGTAATCATAATTCATGGTAACTTTTTTTACCTCGAAAGGGCTGTATTCCAAAACCGAAAAAAATTGGCGAAGCGCGAATTTGGATAAAAGACATATAACAAGAAAGGGAAAGAGAATGTCGAGTGAACGTTTCAAAATGGGTCTTGAGGTTCGCCGGGATGTACTGGGGGCTGAGCACGTGGATGCCGCCATAGCCCAAAGCGACGACTTTAGCCGACCGCTTCAGGAACTGGTCACCGAGTATTGCTGGGGAACGGTGTGGACCCGGCCGGGGTTGAGCCGGAAGACCCGAAGCATGCTCAACCTGGCCATGCTCACGGCGTTGAACCGGCCGCACGAATTAAAGCTCCACCTGAAAGGCGCCCTGAAAAACGGCTGCAGCGAAGCAGAGATTATGGAGGTCCTGCTGCAGACCGCTATTTATTGCGGCGTTCCAGCGGCGGTCGACAGCTTTCGCATCGCCAGGGAGGTCTTCAAGGAAGTCGGGACCGAAAAGGCGTGACCATGGCAGTGGCGCAACATCATTGCGCCGATTCGGGCTGATCTGAGGTCTGCAGCACCGCCTGGCGTTTCGGCGGGCCGATTCGCCGATGACGGAAAACCCCCAAGACCATTGCCGGCAGCAGAAACACCGCCGCCGTCCCCGATCGCATCATGTCAGGATGAAACATGACGATGAATGAAACCAGGATCAGCGCGGCACGCATCAGGAAGTTGGTGCCGCGGTTTTCGAAAAAACGACCGAACATGGCCGTGGCGATGCCGCAGGTGGAGATCGTCACCAGAAGGGTGTCGGCAACCTGTGTCCAGCCGGATTCCCCTACCATGCCGGGGCGGGTGAAGACGGCGAAAGACATCAGGGTAATCGGCAGGCACAGCTTTACGGCTTCCCACATGGTGCGCATGAAGGAGGCGTTGGCGATCTGGGCGGTGATCGCGGCGGTGAGCGAGGTCGGCGGCGACAATTCGCCCCAGATGGCGATCAGAAAGGCGAAGAAGTGGGCGACCCATGGATCGATGCCCAGTTGCCTGAGGGGATCCACGACGATGATGGCCATGATGATATAGGTGGCGGTGGGCGGGAGGCCTGCGCCGGCCAGCCAGCCGAAAGCCCAGGCCATCAGGATGGTGGCGATGATGCTCCAGGAGCCGAGCCCCAGCAGGATGGCGCCCATGCGGTTGATGAAACCGGTCACGGTAAACAGACCGATCATGATGCCGAGGGTGGCCAGCAGCAGCGTCAGAAAGGCGGTCATTCTGGCATGGGTTTCAATGGTCAGGCGGATGTTCGAAAAAATAGTCGCCTTTTCCACGGCCGGGTCTTTGCGGTGGTACTTGAAGTAAAGGAAGGCCAGCAGCAGGACGATGAACATGAATATATTCGTGTAAAGCGCTGCGAGCAGCGCGCCGTAGTTCAGCCAGCCCATCAAAATGGCCAGATAGCCGATGGCCAGGAAGAAGATGGCGGTCTTGACCTTGTCATAGAGGGCCACGTCCGGCACCTTGATCGGTTCGGTCGGCAGCAGGCGAATGGATAGCAGGTAGATGGCCAGCGAGAGCGCGACGAAATAGACAAAAGCGATGGCGAACCCGCGCTTCACCACCTCCCAATAGGGAACACCGAGAAACTCCGACATCAGGAATCCGGCGACCGCCATGAGCGGCGGCATGATCAGACCGCCCATGGACGCCGCGGTCTCCACGGCGGCGGCGAAAGCCCCCGGGACGCCGTAACGCATCATCAGTGGAATCGTGAAGCTGCCGGTGACGGCGGCATTGGCAGAGCCGCTGCCGCTCACCATGCCGACCGAGACCGAAGCCAGCACCGCCGTCTGGGGTATGGTGTGGCGCGACTTTCCCGCGATCCGCCGCATGACCATGACCATGGCGCTCTGGGCTTCAAACCCTCGGGCAACCGCCGCCAGGAGAAGGAATGCCGCCACCAGGGTCAACGCCATCTGGGAGTAGAGCCCGAAAATACCGGTAGAGAATTCGACCGTGCTGGAGGTGACCACCCGGTAGAAGGTCGTTCCCGGATGCCAGAAAAAGTCGAGCGGGCTCAGATGCCCCCAGATGGTGTAGACCACCAGAACGAGGTTGATCCAGAACAGGGTCGGGTGGACGAGGCGTGACAACTCCATGACCAGCAGAAAAACGAGCAGGCCGACCATGTAGTCCATTCTTGTATAGGAGCCCTGTCGCCATATCGCAATTTCTTCGAACTGCATCATAAAGTGATAGAAGGTCAGCAGGCAGATGCCGATGTAGAGCGTCAGCAGGATATGGTTTGCCAGCGGCGGCAGGCCCTTGTAGAGGTAGCCCGCCTCATACATGAACAGCATCTGAATGATCAGCGCGATCGGTACAAGATAGCTCGCCAGTTCGACCGGACCGCCGTAGCTGGTGTAAAAATACCAGATCAGCCAGACGAACATGATGAGTGAGAAGATAAAATTCAGATTCCGCAGCGTGACATGGCGCTTGAGGCGGTCACTCGACATGCGGTCCTCCCTTTGACCAGAGTGTTTCTCGTCCAGCGTGAATTTCGATAAAGCAATCCGAGACGGCCGCTGCTGTTCCGAATCAGCGTCTGCGCTTTATTCGGGCGAGATACCTGAAGGCGGCGGCGTGAGCACCTGAGACGACGCTCAGCGTTGGGGGTGAGTGCCGGAAGACGCCTCTCGGCGCCGGGTGAGACCGGAGACGTCTCTCGGCTCCGGATGCTCACCCGGGTTGTAAACGCATTGATCCGCTACTCGCCGGCAATCTTCCACTTGTCGTCCCAGGCATTGTGCTCTTTCAGGAACTTGGCCAACCCCGCGTGCACGGGAACATGCGGATTGGCGTTGATCCCGCTGACCTGCATGCCGATGAAGTCACGTGACAGGGGTCCAAACCCCGGCTCGATTTTGGCCATGTTTTCGCGTTCGCTGTAGAATGCACTCAACATCTTGTAAACGATATCTTCGGGCATGTCGGCAAGCACGTTGTACCCGAACAGAAGCGGTACGCCCAGGATCTGCTGGACGCCCACGTCTTTGCTGAAGGCATCGGCCGGAGCAATCTCCACGGGAGTCAGGCCGGCTTCGGTCAGTTTTTGGATCTCTTCCGGACTGGGATTGACCACCTTGATATCCGTGCGCAGCTCAGTCTCCCGCCAGTACGATGACAGCGAGCGGCCGGCGGTCGTATAGGCGACGGCGCCGACAATGGTGCCGCTCTGCAGCGAATCCGCCTGGGCGGCCTCGCCGATCTGGACGTGCTTGAACTCATAACCGAGCACCTTGAAAATGCGCATGAAATTAAGCCAGTTCATGAAGCCGGCAGGCGTGAAGAATACCGGTTTGCCGCTGAAGTCTTTCCAGCTCTTGAACTGATCGACTTTCGAGGCATGCACGGCCATAAACGATTCCATTGGATACGCATACCAGGTATGCACCATCATCGACTTGCCGGGCTTGTAGTCTTTGAAGGCGCCCTCACCGGCATAGAGCGGAGACATCCCGACATCGGCCGTGTAGCCGATCTCGGCGCCGCCGTCCATGGTGGCTTTCATGGCGCCGGTGGTCGATGGATACGGGTTGACGGTGACGGTGTATTCGCCGCCGAGCGCATCCTCCAGGACTTTGCCCATCTGGGCAGCGACCTTGTAGCCGTAGGAGCCGGTGCTGGATGTGGCCCATCGGATCGATTTGCGCTGGGCGTCGGCCGGTCCGACCGACACAAGAAGAAAGACGACAAGAATAGCCATTGCGGCACACACTTTAAAACACGATCTTGTCTTGGACATCACGTACCTCCTTCCTTGCGTTTATAAAAGCCAATTGCGCCGGTGCGAAAGCATACGGCGGGCCGACAACCCGTGAACCTCGGACATCCAGATTTGACTTCGGATCGCTTATGAGCATTGGCCAAATTGGTTTGAGGCGGCCGTGACCGTCAGACAAACACCTGAGTCAACCTCAGGATGCACGGTTCCTTTTGCGGCGTTCAGCAAGAGTTGCCGTTTTCCTGCCCCCCAGGGCGGCGAGTGAGTTGGCAACGCTTCGAATGTTAATTGCGGGATGGCAGGCCGATGATACTTTATCTAAGAATCCTGAAGAGGGCATGTCAATACCGGATATGCTTTATGTAGAGCCGGTAGCGGTCGCGCCAATCTATCTTCGTCCAGTTCCCGTCGGTTGCTGCGGAGATGGCCGATGAGACGTGCAGCGTGAGGATGCCTGACTCCACTTTGGAGAAGTTCGTCCGGGGTGCGCGTTACCCCTCAAAAATCAGAAGCAGCGAAAGCACGGTGCTGATCATCAGGGCCAGCGTGATGGCTGAGATGATCCAGAACGGCGAACCGCGAACGCCTTTCTCTGCAAGTTTATCCAAGGCCTTGCGATAGCTCAGGAACCCTACCGCAAAGATCAGTCCGCCGATCAGAATCAGCAACACCCCCACGGCACGGGCGACCCATGCCAGTTCCACGGAACCGAGCAGTCGCGCCGTGGCAAGGCCAGCCGCCACCGCGGCGATGCCTGTCCGCCCCCAAGCACTGAAAGTGCGCTCCTTGGCCAGCAAGGTGCGCTCGAGGGCCCAGTCGGTACGATCCTCGGCCAGTTCCTGTTTATACTTTTTCGACATACTTCCTCCTGGCAGACGCCTGACGTGGGTGACCTGACTTCCCAATGTAATCGTACCAGAGATGTTATCAACGACGGGATGACGGCCCGGACCAATAGCTCTCCTTAATAAATGAATACTGTTTATGATATTGACAAGGTTTCAGCTTCCGGTTAGAAGATTCTCCGTTCGAGCAACTGCGGCGGCATGTGCGCCCGGTGCACCTGCACCATCCCAGCCGCCGCATCCAAGGTCATCACCCGTTATTCTCATGAAGCCGCCAACACAAGGAGCACCAATGGACTTCAGCCTATCGTCCGAGCATGAGATCCTCAGGGAATCGGTTCGCAGTTTTGCGGCCAACGAGATCCAGCCCGTTGCCAGGGAACTCGATGAAAAGGAGGAGTTTTCTTACGACACCATGCAGAAAATGGCCGAACTGGGCCTGTTCGGGGTCTTCGTCTCCGACAAGTACGAAGGCCAGGCAATGGACTATCTCTCTTACATCATCGCCGTGGAGGAGCTCGCGCGGGCGGACGGTTCACATGCCGCCACCGTGGCGGCCGAAAACTCGCTGGGCATCGGTCCCCTGTATTATTTCGGAAACGAGGAGCAGAAAAAGAAATACCTGCCCAAGCTTTGTTCCGGAGAGATGTTGTGGGGGTTCGGCCTCACCGAGCCCAATGCCGGCTCCGACGCGGGGAACAGCAGCACAACCGCAGTATTAGATGGTAACGAATGGGTAATTAACGGGCAAAAGATTTTTATTACCAATGGCGCCTCCGAAATAACCGGCGGGGTCACAGTGCAGGCGGTAACCGGAACAAAGGGACATGGCAAAAAGGAGATCAGCTGTATATTGGTAGAAACAGGAACGAAAGGATTCACCCAAAAAGCGATGCACGGGAAATTATGCTGGCGGGCGAGTCATACGGGAGAATTATATTTTGAGGATGTCCGGGTGCCGAAAGAAAATCTATTGGGGAAACAGGGAGAGGGATTTCATCAAATGCTGGCAACCCTTGACGGAGGGCGGCTGAGCATCGGGGCCATGGGATTAGGCGGAGCGCAGGGAGCCTTTGAAGAAGCGCTTAAGTATTCGCAGGAGCGGGTTCAATTCGGCAAACCGATTTGTGATTTTCAGGTAAATGCTTTCAAGCTGGCAGACATGGCCACCAAAATCGAGCAGGCTCGATTATTATTGTACAAAGCAACGTGGTTGCGGGATCAAAATCGGCCTTTTGGCAAAGAAGCCGCCATGGCCAAGATGGTATGTTCGGAAGTAATGCACGATTGCGCTAATGCGGCAGTCCAACTTCATGGGGGCTATGGGTTAATGAAAGAATTTCCGGCAGAGCGGTTCTATCGGGATCAGAAGCTTTTAGAAATCGGGGAAGGCACTTCAGAGATCCAGCGCCTTGTTATTGCGCGAAACATAATCGGAAAAAAATAAACTTTTATATGCATAAAAAAAAATCTAAAATTCTTTAGATAAATTTTCAATGAGCCTGGAGGGATAGTATCATGAGTAAACTTTTATGGAAACCGAGTCCAGAAAGAAAACAACAAGCAAACATAACCCGCTATATGGAATTTGTGAATAAACGGCACGGATTAAGTTTTCAGTCTTATGGGGAACTTTATGACTGGTCAGTAAACAGCATTCCTGATTTCTGGGCCTCGGTATGGGATTTTGTGGAAGTCAAAGCCTCAAAGAAATATGACAAAGTGGTTGAAGATTTAAGCGTATTTCCCGGCACGAAATGGTTTCCCGGGGCGAGGCTGAATTTTGCCGAAAACCTCCTGCGACATCGGGATGACCGCAACGCCTTTATCTTTATCGGAGAAACCCAGCGAAGGGCCGCCATGACCTATGCCGAGCTCTATGACACGGT
>DDYQ01000032.1 GCA_002348005.1 Desulfobacteraceae bacterium UBA2230
TCGTTGCGGCCCAGGTCCACCAGCATGAGGTGTTCGGCGCGCTCTTTCTCGTCGCCCAGAAGCTCGTCGGCCAGAGCGCGGTCCTCCTGCTCGCTTGCCCCGCGCGGCCGCGTGCCGGCGATCGGCCGCAGGGTCGCCCGGCGGCTTTCCAACCGCACCATGGTTTCCGGCGAGGAGCCCGCCAGGGCCGTGCCGGCAAGATGCATGAAATAGAGATAGGGCGAAGGGTTGACGAAGCGCTGGGCGCGGTAGAGCCCCAGGATATCGCCGGGGGCCGGCCCGCTGAACTCCTGGGAGATGACCGCCTGGATGATATCGCCCCCGCGAATGTGCGCTTTGACGGCGGCCACCTGCTGCCGGAACTGCTCCGGCAGCACATCGGAGAGAAGCTCCGGCGGAGGGCACGGCTCCATCGGTCGGCTTTGTGGCAGCGGCGTGGCAATGCGCGCCAGCAGTCGTTCCAGGCGTCCATTGGCCTTGTCATAGACCACCCCGGCATCACCCGGCGTATCGATGAAGGCCAGCGCGACGCACATGAGGGTATTGCGGACGTTGTCGAAGATCAGCAGTTCTTCCGGGACGATGAAATGGGCCAACGGCTGCTCCGCGGGCAGGCGGTTGGGGATGCGCTCGAAAAAAGAGACCATTTCGTAAGTGAAGTAACCGACCAGCCCTCCCCAGAAACGCGGGAGTTCGGGCATTTCGGCCGCCCGGTAGCGCTCCAGAATGGATTTGAGCACGGCCAGCGGATCGCCGTTGTGCACGATCGATTCTTCACCGCCGGCGCCGGTCACCCGCACGGTGTCGCGCATCACTTCCACACCGGCGTGCGCCGATACGCCCAGGAAACTGTAACGGCCCCACTTCTCACCGCCCTCGACGCTCTCCAGCAGAAAAACAGGCCCCTGGCGGCGGTAAAACTTGGCCAGCAGCGAGACCGGCGTTTCCATGTCGGCCAGAATTTCCACGCACACGGGGACGACATTGCAGCGGCCGGCCAGGCCCGCGAAACGCTCCCGATCCGGAAATCGACGAATGAACATGTGCTCTCCTTTCAGCTTCAGCCTTCCAAAAAAAAAGGACCGTGGGTTCAATCGGCCCACGGTCCTTATATTTTACCGGTAGATAGATCAGCCGGGCGGCAGGTATCCGCGGGCACTGCGGCACCACAGGCACCACCACCAGTTCTCCTGGGTCATCGTCGATATTTTGAAGTTCAGAGACATTTCGGCTTCCTCGCTGCGGCAACCATAGAAGCGCGGGGGAGCGGCTGTCAATATATTTTTTAGGCCCCGCAGGCCGCGCCGCGGCTTTGACCGGCCCGAATAGCGCACGGGGTCTTCTGCGCTGGCGAATGCGCGCTTCGCAACGATGCGCTCAACGATCAGGGGACGGCATGAAATTTACGAAGCGGCGTTCCGCTTCGGTTTTATAATGCTGTTTTTTAATGCTTGACAAAGGCCGGGGCGAGTGCTTTATCGAGCCTCAATCATGAGGCTGAGGTCGAGCATGTTTTCCAAAACCGATCGCAATGGACGATTTTACTGGTGGTGGCGCATTTAGGCCTGCCTGCCGGTTGATCGTCGCAGCACCTCTCAACAAAATTCATCGACCGTGGGCGGCTTGACCCACGGTCTTTTTTTTGGCTGCGCGCCGGCGACCGTGGAGCCCCCCGCAACAGGAAGGAAATCGCTATGCTGATTGTCATGGATCAAAAAGCCACGCCGGAACAGGTCGCGCGCGTGATCCGGATCATCGAAGAGCGGGGCTATACGGCGCGCCCCATCCCGGGCGGCGAACGCGTTTCGATCGGCATCCTGAACAACCGCGGTCCGGTGGATGCCGGTCTGTTCAGCGGTCTGCCGGGCGTCAAGGATACGATCGCCGTCACGCGCCCCTACAAACTGGTAAGCCGTGAGTTTAAACCCGAGGACACGCTGATCACGGTGGGCGATGTCACCATCGGCAACGGCCACTTGACGCTGATTGCAGGGCCCTGCGCCATCGAAAGCGAAATGCAGGCCCTGACCATCGCCGAGAAGGTCAAGGCCGCCGGCGCCCACATCTTCCGCGGCGGCGCCTACAAACCGCGCACCTCCCCCTATTCGTTTCAGGGCATGGGGATCGAAGGGCTCAAGATCCTGGCCAGGGTCCGCGAGACGACCGGCATGCCGGTGGTCACCGAGGTGATCGACATCGAAAGCTTCGACCAGGTCGAGGCGTATGCCGATATCGTGCAGATCGGTACGCGCAACATGCAGAACTTCAGCCTGCTCAAGCGCGCCGGCCACTGCCGCCGTCCGGTGATGCTCAAACGCGGCATGTCCGCCACCCTGGACGAGTGGTTCATGGCCGCCGAATATATTCTGGAAGCCGGCAACAGCCAGGTGATCCTGTGCGAGCGCGGCGTGCGCACCTTCGTGCGCCACAGCCGCAATACCCTCGATCTGGCAGTGGTGCCGGTGGTTCTGAAAGAAAGCCACCTGCCCATCATCACCGATCCGAGCCACGCCGCCGGCAAGCGCGATCTGGTGATTCCGCTGAGCCGTGCCTCCATGGCGGCCGGCGCCCACGGGTTGATGGTGGAGGTGCACCATGCGCCCGAAACGGCCATGAGCGACGGCGCCCAGTCGCTCTACCCGGAGCAGTTCGCTCAACTGTGCTGCTGGCTGAACTCGGCCCACAGCATGCTGCGCACCTGCAACTGACTGCCATGCAGACCATCTACGTGGACGGCACCACCGGCCGCTCGCACATCTTGATCGGTGAAAAACTGGACCACCTGGGACGCTACCTGCCCGCGGGCCGCACGATCGTGATCAGCGATGAACGCGTTGCCGCACTATACGGGGATCGCTTTCCGCCCGGCGAGCGCATCGTCATCGGCTGCGGCGAAGGCATCAAGACCCTCGAAACGGTCTCCGGCATTTACCGCCGGCTGATCGACCTGTCCGCCGACCGTTCGACCTTTGTCGTGGGCATCGGCGGCGGGATTGTCGGCGACGTCGCCGGCTTTGCAGCCTCCACCTTCATGCGCGGGCTGCGCTTCGGCTTCGTGGCCACCACGCTGCTGGCCCAGGTGGATGCCAGCGTGGGGGGCAAGAACGGCGTCAATTTCCAGGGTTATAAAAACATGGTGGGGGTGTTCAATCAGCCCGAATTCGTGATCGCCGACATCGGCCTGCTCCACACCCTGCCGCCTGCCGAGCTGGCCTGCGGCCTGGCCGAAATCGTCAAACACGCCGCCATCGCCGATGACGCCTACTTCGATTACATCGAAAAACAAGGCACGGCGGCGGAACGCCTGGAACCGGAAGTGATGCTGCACCTGGTGGCCGAGTCGGTGCGGATCAAGGCCGGAGTAGTCAACCGGGATGAACGCGAAGCCGGCGAGCGCCGCATCCTGAATTTCGGGCACACCTTCGGACACGCTTTTGAAAAGACGCTGCAGCTCTCCCACGGCGCCGCCGTGGCCCTGGGCATGGTCACGGCCGCCGAACTCTCGCGGCAGGAGGGGCTGCTGCCGGCTGCGCAGGTCCGGCGACTCACCGAACTGTTGCGGCGCTTGAAGCTTCCCGTGCAGACCAGCTACGACCAGGCCGCGATCCTCGATGCACTGCGCAAGGATAAAAAACGACAGCGCGAGCAGGTCCACATGGTTCTGCTCGACCGCGTCGGCCACGCCGTGGTCCGCCCTATGGCCATGGCGCGCATCGAACAGTGGTTCACGCGGTTCCGCTTCCCATCGGAATCCCAGGGGGTTCGGCAGTAGGCACGACGGCCCGGGATGCTACGGATGCGCATATGCCTGCTTCAATCCCTGGATATCGAGTTTCTTCATCCCGAGCATGGCCTTCATGACCCGTTGTCTTTTTTCAGGGTCAGGGTCCGCCATCAATTCGCCCAGCACGATGGGCACGATCTGCCATGACACGCCATAGCGATCCTTGAGCCAGCCGCATTCGATCTTCTGGCCGCCTTCAGACAGCTTTTCCCAGAACGCATCGATCTCCTCCTGCGTTTCGCAGTTCACCACAAACGATACGGCTTCATTGAATTTGAATTGCGGCCCGCCGTTCAATGCGATGAATTCCTGTCCAGCGAGCTCAAAGACGATGGTCATCACGCTGCCGGAGGGTCCGGGTCCTGCCTCGCCATAGCGGGCAACGTTGACGATTTTTGAGTTTTTGAAAACCGCAGTATAGAAATTCACCGCCGCCTCGGCCTGGTCGTCGAACCACAGAAATGGGGTGATTTTTTGCATGGCGATACTCCTTTCGTTCAGGTCATGGAAATCGTCGGTTAATTGAGTCCGGTTTCAGCCGGATCGTCGAACGCACGAACACGATTTCGGCCTGTCCATTCGGCTTTCATCGATTCATGGCTATACTTCACGGGATGCAGCGGACCGTTTCGAGCACGGGGAGGCGCTCCCGATGAACCAGGGTAACACGGATTTCATTGCTGAAAAGGTGGCGACGGTCTACCGGGACGATTCGCGCCGTGTTTTCGCCACCCTGATCCGGCTGCTGGGCGACTTCGACCGGGCCGAAGAAGCGCTGCACGAAGCCTTCCGGGCCGCACTGGAACAATGGCCACGCGACGGTGTGCCGGCCAATCCCCGGGCATGGCTGGTGTCGGTCGGACGTTTCAAAGCCATCGATGCGCTGCGCCGGGACTCCCGCTTCGATCCGCTGGACGCGGCTCACCAACCGGCCGGCGGATCCGATCCCCCGGTTGAGGGCGAAAGCGTTGCAGACGATCTCCTGCGGCTCATCTTTACCTGCTGCCACCCGGCGCTGTCGCCGGAGGCGCAGGTCGCGCTCACGCTGCGCGAGGTGTGCGGCCTCACGACCGAGGAGATCGCCCATGCCTTTCTTGTTGCCCCGCCGACGCTGGCCCAGCGCATCGTGCGCGCCAAGGCCAGGATCCGCGCCGCGCGCATCCCCTATCAGGTGCCCTCCCCTTCCGAACTGCCGGAGCGTCTTGAGGCGGTGCTGCGGGTCATCTACCTGGTGTTCAACGAGGGTTATGCCGCGTCGTCGGGCGGGTTGCTCACCCGGCCGGACCTGTCGGGCGAAGCGATCCGCCTGGGCCGTCTGCTCGTAAAACTGCTGCCCGAACCCAAGACGTACGGCCTGCTGGCGCTGATGCTGCTGCAGGAATCCCGCCGCGCCGCACGCACCTCATCCTCGGGGGATCTGATTCTGCTGGAAGATCAGGACCGCTCCCTCTGGAACCGGGAACAGATCGCCGAGGGGCTTGTGCTGGCCGAACAGGCATTTTCCTCGCACCGCTTCGGTGCCTATACGATCCAGGCCGCGATTGCGGCCGTCCACGCCCGGGCACCGGTTCCCGCAGCAACCGACTGGGGCCGGATTGTGGAACTATACGATCTTCTGATGCGAATCGCCCCCTCGCCCATCGTCGAATTGAACCGCGCCGTGGCCATCGCCATGCACAATGGGCCTGAAGCCGGGCTGCGCCTGATCGACGCCATCCTGATGCGCGGTGCACTTTCGGACTATCACCTGGCGCACGCTGCGCGGGCGGACCTGTGCCGCCGGCTGGGGAAAACGGCCCAGGCCCGCGCCGCTTACGAACGCGCGCTGAGCCTGACACAGCAAGCGCCGGAGCGGCGCTTTCTCGAACGGCGCCTGAGCGGCCTCCAAGTTGACCAATGATTTAAAAAACGCTGGCCTGCGTTCCGGCGGCCCGGACGCGCAGCGCCTCCCCAGGCGGGATAGAACAGCGTCCGCCTGGGCTTCCCGGACCGCTGCGCCATTTTTTTTGAAAGCGGGTCGATTTCGGCGTACGCCGAACGACTATGGTGCAAGTATGGAATAAAAATCCCGCCACCGGAGCGGCTGGACGGCAATTCGCTTCCGGTGCGTGTCGAAAGGAGACCCATCATGCGGTTAATGATTATCGTCAAAGCCACCCTAGACTCCGAAGCCGGTGTCATGCCTGAGGAGAAGCTGATCGCCGCGATGGCCGAATACCACGAAGAACTGGCCCGGGCCGGCGTGCTGCTGGACGCCTCCGGGCTCCAGCCGAGTTCCAAAGGATGGCGCATCCAATATTCCGGAGAGAAACGCACCTTTACGGACGGACCGTTCGCCGAAACCAAGGAACTGATCGCCGGCTACACGCTCATCCAGGTGAAATCCCGGGAAGAGGCCGTCGAATGGACCCGGCGCTTTCCAAATCCTTCCGGTGACGGCGGACATGCCCAGATCGAAGTGCGCCAGCTTTTCGAACTGGAGGATTTCGGCCCCAGCGAGGCCGTGGAACGGTTTCGCAAACTGGATACGGGAACCGGGAAATAGGAGCGTGCGCCCCTTAACCGTCAGACCGATGTTGGCGGCCACGGGGCGCATTTCAGTATTCTCGGTGGATTGCAATGCATCCCGAGATACCTGCGCGATCCGCGCGTGGAGGGAACATGAAATATATATGCCTGGGGTATATGGACGAGCAGAAGTGGGAGTCGATCTCCGCAAGCGAGCGCAATCGGTTCATGGATGAATGCTTCGCCTATGACGACGAACTTCGCCGCAACGGTCATTTTATCGGCGGCGAGGCGCTTCAACCCAGCCGCAATGCCGCCACGCTGCGTTGGCATGACGGAAAGGCGTCCGTCGTCGACGGTCCGTTCACGGAAACCAAGGAACAGCTCGGCGGCATCCTGGTGCTCGAAGCCAGGGACCTGAACCACGCGATCCAGCTGATGTCGAAGCACCCCGGCATCCGCCTGGGAGGCAGCTTCGAGATACGGCCGGCCGGGGATTTGGCGTCAATGCTGTCGAAATCTGAACAGCGGCGTTCGGCATCGCAAAAGAAGTAATGCAAACTGCAACCCAGCCACCGGCACCACGCCAGGCCGGGTTAAAGGCTGCCCGAATCGTGCACGGCCACGCTTCGGGCAGCCGCAAACGCCCGCACCGACCGGGATATATCCGCCTCGGTGGTGGCCCACGAGCACACACTGACCCGAATCACCGCTTTCCCCTCCCAGTCGGCGCCGCCCGCCCAGCATTCACCCGATCTCTGAATGTGGGTCAGTGTGCGCCGGGTGATCTCATCGTTTTCGGCGGCGACAAGCACTTGATTGAACACCACATCGTTCAAAATCTGAAAGCCTTCGGCGTTGAGTTCCCGGGCGAATTGAACGGCTCTTTCGTGAAACCCGGCAACCAGATCGTCAACACCGGCTTTTCCGAGGAATTTCAACGCAGCCCATAATTCGACAACCCGCGAACGTCGGGACATTTCGGGGGTATAAAGCATTCCGTCCCTGTTTTCGCTGTATGCGATGTAAGAGCCGGAAGCCTGCAGGGCGTGTACCAGGGCTTCCCTGTCATTGCACAGCACGATCCCGTTATCGTACGGCGTATTCAGGGTTTTATGCCCGTCGACCGACCAGGAATCCGCCTTTTCGATGCCTTTGGTGAGATATTTCAGGCGCTGCGCACCGGCGGCCCATAGTCCGAAAGCGCCGTCGATGTGGATCCAGGCATTCGCCCGCCTGGCCGTGCTGCAAACTGGCTCAAACGGATCGAACGCGCCGGAATACACGTTTCCGGCCTGAAGTATAAGGATCGTATTTTGGTCGAGTTCGGGTACCTTGTCGGCCATGACCCTGCCCTGCGCATCCGTGTCGATCCATTCGATGGTTTCGATGCCGAAGCCCAGCAGGGCGATCGCCTTGAGAACGGTTGCGTGGGCCTGGCGCCCGGCGACGATGCGCACTACGGGAGCGCCGTTGAAGCCCTTTTGGTTGATGTCCCAATGGTTGTTTTTGCAGAGGCGGTAGCGTGCAGCCGCCAAACCGCAAACGATGGCCAACGAGGTGCCGCTGACAAAGCCAGCCACCACCGTCCGCGGCAACCCAAAAAGATCCCTGAGCCACGATTCGGTCACGGCTTCGAGCGTTGCGCTGACCGGCGAGGTGACATAGAGCGCGGCATTCTGATCCCAGAAATCCGAAAGCCAGCGCGCCGCAAGCGCAACCGGAATGACACCGCCGTTTACAAATCCAAAATAGCGTCCGCCGATCTGGGAAACGGTTGCGGGGGAGCCGTCCGCATGCAACTGCTCCAGAATGGCCGCCGGATCACCGACAGCATCCGGCATCGCCTCGTTGAACCGGTCCAGTCGCGCGATCGCTTCATCGGTAGGATATACGTTCCGCCCCAGAGCACGATCGGCGTAGTGGTAGGCGTAATCCTGCGCCTGCTCGAAAAGATCCTTTTGCCGCATCTCCAGGAACATTCTTTGGCGCAGGTCCATCTCCCCGCCGCTCCTTTTCAATTCACATTCACTTCGCAAGCTTGGGTATGACCGTCGCTGCAATCCGTTTCGCGGTCTGCAGCGCGATCTCCTGGTCCTCATTCGGTCGGCTGATGGAAACGATGAGCATCCGGGGGCCCTCGAAGACCGTCAAGGTCTTGACCGATCCATCCCAGCCTGCCCGGGTACCTATCCCGTCGATCGTTTGCATGGTGTAGTCATCTCCCAGCGTTCGTTTAAGGCTCGCCGTGTGCGACTCGAATGCCTGAACAGGATCGGCGTCGGGAGATGATTGAATCAATATGCTGGCACTTCGGGAGGTGTCAGGAGAATAGTAATTGCACGTCGACATCCAAAATCCCCTTTTTGGATTGTCTTTGAACATCTCACGCGGTTCGTCTACGGCACCTCCCAGAATAGATTCAATCTCAGACCTGATCAGAAGTTCGCAGGCCTTGTAGGTTGTGGCGTCGGACTTGGCGTCACTTCCGCAGCCGCCCCCCATCCCCATGATCAACGACAGTCCAATGAAGCAGCACACCAGCCGCCTGTTTTCCAGTTTTACTTTGAACGCCATAAGCCTCCTCATTTCACGCCTGTTTCGTTGCGGGTCGAATTGTTTGGTCATGCCTTCAAGCAGCCCGTCAATCCGCCGGGAAAAAGATCCACACGGCTCCGGCCGCGGTATCAAAGAAAGTGCCCCGCACTTCGGGCTGCAGAACAAAATCATAAATGCGAAGGCGCATCAACCCGTTTTTAGCCGCCTCGAGGGTGAGGATTTCTTCCGGCGATCCGTTGCCCCGTTTGGCCGCACCGCTGTTCAATCCGCCGGATGGGTCCATTTGACAGGATGCCAATCAATCCGGGCTGACCGGGAGAAACGGACCGGGATCCAGTCTGGGCCGGCCGACAGCGCGCATCGTCCTGCCGGGGGCGCTTTGACAAGCCGCTTCAAGGTAGTAGATTAACACTTATTCTTTTCGTAACGGCGGTTCCGGCCCCGAAGCGTGTCGTCGCTGTTTGAAAATCAGGGCCGGTCAAAGACGAGGAGGTTCACATGAACCTGAAAAAAAATACACCTAAACTTTTTTGTTCGATCACCCTGATCACCTTGTTCATCGTTGCGCTTGTTGCGGCACCCGCCGCAGCAGGCGAATATGCCGCTCTCGATGGCGTTAAACAGGTCAAGGCCGTGTTTGATGTCACTCTGGAATCGCCCCAGTCGGCAAACGTTGTTTTTGGTGCGGTCCAGAATGTCTACCAGGACGACAGCGTGCGGTCGCTTTCCGACCCTCCCCTGGTGGCCGTGGTTTTTCATGGCCCTGCGGTCAAACTGATCTCAACGAACCGTGAGGGCTTCGATGAATCGGACAACAGGGCGTTGGATGAGTTTGCCGATATGATTCGGAAGATGAAAGCGGATGGCGTGACGATTGAGGTGTGTGAATATGCCCTCAAAGTGCTGGGTGTCGATCCGCAAACGATGTTGCAGGAGGTGGACCGGGTGGGTAACGGGTTTATCTCCGTCGTGGGGTATCAGTCACAAGGCTATTCCGTGGTGACCATCAACTGAAAGCAACAGGGCGCTTTTGAACAGCGCCCTTCATCTTGATCCCGCCGAAGGTGACAAGCAGTTATTTGGCACGGCACGCTTGCCCTGCCGGCGTCAGGCAACCTCAATTGGCGAGAAGCCGGGGCCGTTCCGCTATGAGTTCGACCTGATCCTGATAGATACGAAGATAATCCTGCGCCATCCGGCTTGCTGAAAAACGCGCCTCGAAGCTGCGCCGTACCGTTGCGCGATCAAGCCGTTCGAGTCGGGCAACTGCCTCCACAGCGGCCGGAATGTCTTGGACGATGAAGCCGGTCAACCCTTCCTCGATCACCTCCGGAACCGATCCCCGGTTAAAGGCGACCGCGGGCGTACCGCAGGCCATGGCCTCAATCAACACCATCCCGAAGGGTTCCGGCCAGTCGACCGGGAACAGCAGGGCGGCCGCATTTCCAAGAAAGTCGTTTTTTTCCGAGTCTTTGATCTCACCGATAAACTCGACGCCCGGCGTCTTCAGCAGGGGTGCGATTTTATTTTGATAGTAGTCGCGATCGGCCGAGTCGATCTTGGCGGCTATCTTAAGCGGTCGACCGCTGCGGCGGGCGATTTCGATGGCCCGGTCCACCCGCTTTTCCGGGCTGATCCGCCCGAGGAAGGCCAGGTAGCCGGACGGCTGCAATCCCGGCGCATACAAATCGAGCGGCAGTCCATGGTGCACGGTGCCCTGCCAGTTCACCCACGCCAGCGGCAGACGCTGATGATCGGAGATTGAAACCAGGGGCAGCTTGTCATACACGCTGTACAGCGGCAGGAGGTCGGGGATGTCCAGCCTGCCGTGCAGGGTCGTGAGCGACGGTGAGCCCAGGCGATTGAGCATGGGGTAGGGAAGATAATCCATATGATTGTGGATGATGTCGAATTCGTCGACTCGCTGCCAGATCTTCTCCAGCATCAGCAGGTGATGGGGCAGTGGGTCGACGCACCCTCCGAGCCTGAGGGCCCGCGGGCAACCTGGGACCAGGTGTGCCCGGGTCTGCGAATCTCCGCTGGCAAACAGGGTCACCTCATGGCCCTGGCGCACCAGTTCTTCGGTTAGATAGGAGACGACCCGCTCGGTTCCACCGTATAGTTTGGGGGGTACGCTTTCGGTCAGGGGCGCCACTTGCGCAATACGCATCGTTTTACCTCCCGGGCAGCATGCCGGTAATGTTCTGCTGAGGCGCTGCTTGCGTGCATGCTGCGGCGGACGAAGCCAAGGTAAGCTCTCCAGAAAGATCAGGGAATTAGAGATTTGCTTTATTTTGGGTGAGAACGCGATGGACCAGCGGTTACTTGTGAATCAACACCGACACATCGCCGGTACGTTTGACCACCTGAACGCTGACATCCTCATCCTGACGGATCACCGTGCAATCGAGGATCGCGTCGCCCACGGTCAGATTGCGAATGGTGATGCGGGGCAGATTGACCGGCAGATAGGGGCGGAAAAAACGCACTTGCCGGGCGGGGGCATCGATCGACAACCCCAGGCAGGAGCCGATCATGGAAAAGATGGCAGCCGCCGCCCAGGCCTGTGGTGAGCAGGCCACGGGATAGAGGGTCGGCCCCTGGTTGGGTCTCTTGCGAAAGCCGCAGAACAGTTCCGGGAAGCGGTTCAATTCCGTAAAGCGGCCCATATCGCTCATGGCTTTCAGCACCCGCGCGCTCTCCCGCTTGAAGCCATAACGGGCCAAGCCCGCGGCGATCAGGGCGTTGTCGTGCGGCCAGATCGAACCGTTATGGTAGGACATCGGATTGTAGCGGGGTTCGCCCTGGGCCAGGGTCCGGATGCCCCATCCGCTGAAAAAGCGCTCCTCCATTAAGAGATCGGCCACCAGGCGGGCGTGCCGGGGAGAGGCGATGCCGGTAAAAAGGCAATGCCCCATGTTGGACGCCCTGACCCGGCATGGTTTCTTGTTGTGGTCCAACGCCAGCACGAAGCCGGGCAACGCCGGGTCCCAGAATTCATGTTCGAACTGCCGCTGCAGCGTGCAGGCCTGCCGCTTCAGATCGCGGGCGTCATCATGGAACCCAAGTTGTTCGGCAATGAAAGCGGCCTGCCGTTTGGCGGCGAAGACGTACGCCTGGACCTCGCAAATTGCGATGGGGGCTTGCGCCAGGATCCCATCCTGATGAAAAACGGAATCGAAAGAATCTTTCCAGGCCTGATTTTCGATGCCGTGATCGGTCTTTCGGGCGTATTCGACAAACCCGTCGCCGTCCTGATCCCCGTATTCGTTGATCCACCTGAGCGCCCGGTCGATATGCGGCCACATCCTGCGGGCAAAGGCGATATCGCCGCTTCTTCGCAGATAGGTCCCGCAAAGCATGATGAACAACGGAGTGGCATCGGCGCTGCCGTAATATTTGGAAAAGGGGAGTTCGCCGGTGTTGGTCATCTCGCCCATGCGGATTTCATGCAGGATCTTGCCCGGTTCGGCATCCTGACCGGCATCGACCTGCTGCGCCTGATGGACCGCAAGATATTCCAGCACTCCGCGGCTGATGTCGGCATTGAACCAGATCGTTTCCAGGGCGGTGATCAATCCGTCCCGCCCAAAAGGGGTACAGAACCAGGGAATGCCCGCGTACGGGTACAACGATCCGTTTTCTTCGGTCAGCAGCATGCGCAGATCACTCGTGGCGCGCGTCAGGAGCGTATTGATGTGGGCATTGGAGGTTAAAATTTCGCACTCGCCGCCGAGGGACGTTTTGAGCGGCCGCGAGGACTCGCGATAGGCGATCGGGTAGGTTTCCGGCGAACTTTGCTTGTTGTCTCCCATCAGGCAAGAGACAACCACCTCAAAATTAATCTCTTCGTCAACGTCCAGCTTGAATGCAAAAGTCGCCTGGCGCTCGCTTAAACTTTCCGGAGAAATGGAGAAATCAAGCCGGGTCAAACGATCGATTCCGTCCAGACCCTCATAGCCGATTTCCACCCACTGCGCACCGCGCACCACCGGCTTGAATTTTCCTTTTCGCTCGCGGCACATCCCGCGGACTTCGAAAATGTCGGCGAAATCCGCCCCGAAGGTGATCGTGCCCCGGAAATCCAACGGTGCGCGTGCATAATTTTTAATCCGGTATTTCTCATAGCAGCGGGCCTGCCACAGGAATTTGGACCGGAACACATGGATCTGGCCCCGCTGAATTTTGATGCTTCCGCCGGACATCACATCCGGGTTGGTCATGTCTACGGTGACGAGATGGTTGTCCCGCGTTATATCCGAACTCAGCAGGAGCGGTTTGGAACGCTCGATGAAGAATTCATAGCCTGACAGAAAGCGGGTGCCATGATGATAGAGCCCCTGGTCGCCGCCGGCGGCCGGCACGCGGATCTCGCCGTTCTGATCAAAGACGGCAAAGGTGTTGGCGTGCTTCACCGTCCGGCTTTTTTCCGCCGCCATGGCGGAGGTGACGAGCACGCCGGAATCTCCGATATGGGTCTCCTGGCAGTCCATACGGATCACCATAAGTCTGCTGATACCGATGACAACCCTTTGAATGCAATGGCGGCAAACCCAAGGGTGGTGTCGGCATAAGCGGTGTCATCACGCGGAGCCCGAGCGGAATGGCCCCCTGCCCGGCGCGCAACCATGCGCCGGGGTTGCCGCCAGCGCATTGCAGCGAGGCCGCGCAGGCGGATATACATACTTCCGGTCGTCCTGATTACATGCTGCCGGTGGTCTCAATTTCGATTAAGCCTTTACAGCATCTGCCGGCGGCCCGGGATACATTCGCGAAGGAGATCGCAGCAAGTGCACCGCCAAATTCCGGCTCGATTACCTGTGTACCGTCTAAACCATCCGTTCCGGTCAACCGGCATTCGGCCCGAGGGCGCGTCCTTCATGTGCCCGCCGGCCCGAACGCAATTCCTTTGGGCATGGTGAACGTCATAAACCGCTCATTCAAGGAGAAGAAAATGGAAATTTTTTCATTGATGGAACAGCGCGGCCATGAAGAGGTTGTCTTCATCAAACATCCTGAATCTGGATTGAGAGGCATTATCGCTATCCATAATACGTCGCTGGGGCCGGCGCTGGGAGGAACCCGGATGTGGAATTACGAAACTGAGGCCGCCGCGTTGAATGATGTTCTCCGGCTCTCACGCGGCATGACGTATAAGGCTGCGGCTGCCGGACTGAACCTCGGCGGCGGGAAAGCGGTCATTATCGGAGATCCCAAAACGCAAAAAAATGAAAAACTCTTCCGTGCGTTCGGCCGCTTCATCCAGGGTCTGGGGGGCAGATATATCACCGCCGAAGATGTGGGGACCTCGGTCAGAGACATGGAATGGGTCCGAATGGAGACCGACTTTGTCACCGGAATCGATGAGGCACTCGGCGGAAGCGGGGATCCTTCTCCGGTCACGGCCATGGGCACTTTTTACGGGATGAAGGCCAGCGCAAAAAAAATGTGGGGCAGTGACTCCCTGTCCGGAAAAAAGGTTGCCGTGCAGGGGCTTGGGCATGTCGGCTACTACCTGGTCAGGCATCTCTGTGAAGAAGGGGCCGAAGTAATCGTCACGGATATCGATAAGAATTCCGTCAAACGGGTAGTGGATGAGTTTAAGGTGAAGGCGGTGGAACCGGATGAAATATATGCAGTTCACGCGGATATCTTTTCACCGTGCGCTTTGGGTGCAATCGTCAATGATGAGACCCTTCCGATGTTTAAATTCAAGATCATCGCGGGCGCCTCGAATAATCAACTGGCGGTCGAAGAGAAGCATGGTGAGATCCTGAAGAGCAGGGGAATTCTGTACGCCCCCGATTATGTGATCAACGCCGGCGGCCTGATCAATGTGGCCAATGAACTGGAAGGATATCAGCGGGAAAGATCGCTGGATCAGGCCAAAGGAATTTACAACATCCTTCTGGAGGTATTTGAAATCGCAGAAAGGGAAAATATTCCGACATATGAAGCCTCCAACCGTCTGGCGGAAAAACGAATCCGGGATATCGAGGGGACCAGACGGATTCACACGCTGCGAACCATCATTCCCCGAGACCGCGCGAGACGGGATGCCGGGTGAAGTCATCCGCCAAACCTTATTCGTACTCCTGCGCGGCCCAGGGTGCGGACGGATCTCCCGCCCGCCCGGCGGCGATTCAGTCCCTACTGGAATGCCCAAGTGGGATCGGTCCGCATGTTGCGGTTGACAAGTCGAGCCCCGGTTTGTATCACCAGCCTGCCCGTTCAAAAATTTGTATTCGCGTCCAGGTAACGGAACACGGTGCGATGCCGTGGCGGACCCGCCGCTGTAACCGGGGACACGNNNGATCCGGAAGCCAGAAGACGACCTTGACGCGCTGATCTGCTGCAGATCATGAAATCCGAAGGCAAAGGGTTTCACGGCGTGCTACGCCGCGAAACCCTTTTTGCGTTTTTGGGGAGGTAAAATGACCCGCTGCATCATGGTCTCGAAAATCGGCGCTTTTGAGTGGACCCGCAAACCACTCCCGCCTCCGGCAGAAGATGAGGTGCTCGTGCGCGTGGAAGGATCCGGCTTGTGCCGCACCGATCTCAAGCTGATCCGCCATGGTCACCGCGACCTGGTGCTGCCGCGAATACCGGGCGAAGAAGCGGTGGGCAGAATCATCGCCAAAGGATCGCGCGTCACCGGATTCGAAATGGATGATCGGGTCTACATCTATCCGGGTGTCTGGTGCGGCCGGTGCCGCGCCTGCACCCACGGTGCACCGAACCTTTGCCGGGACATGCGGATCATGGGGTTTCACCGGGACGGCGGATTTGCCGGCCAGGTGATCGTCCCGGCCCAAAGTCTGATTCGCGTCCCCGCGGGGCTTGCACCGGAAACGGCCGTTTTGGCCGAACCGCTCTCCTGCTGTTTGAACGCTTTGGAACTCGGCCGCGTGCAGCCCGGTGATCGCGTCGGCATTTGGGGGGCCGGACCTGCCGGTCTGCTGCTTGCCCGCGCCGCCGTGGCCATGGGGGGCACGGTAGTCAACATCGAACCCGATCGGCGCCGCTGTGACTTTTGCGGCGGCATTCCGGCCTGCAGCAGGGAGTACCGCTTCGATGTCTGTATCGTTGCCGCAGGAGTCCCGGAGGCCTATCAGGAAGCGCTGGCGCACCTGTCCCCCCGGGGCCGCCTGGTGATTTTTTCCGGCCTGCTGCCCGCTGCCGACGCGGTCACCGTCAGCCTCAACCAGCTGCACTATCACGAGCAAACCCTGGTGGGCGCCTATGGCTGCGCCTTTCGCCACGGGATTCAGGCGCTGGCATGGCTGGCGGAGGGCACCGTCGCCGTAGCGGACATGATCTCCCACCGCCTGCCGTTGAGAGACCTGGAAGCGGCGCTCCAACTGGTGGAAAAGCGCCGAAGCATCAAAATTCTGCTCTACCCGGACCATTGAAGGAGTCGTCGTATGACCTGTGAGGAGCCTGCTCTGCGTGAATTCGGCCGAAGCATTCAAATGCTGATTGATAAACGGAGTCTGTCCCGCCGCGAGTGCCATGCCATGTTTCGTCAGGTGCTTGAAAACAGGCAGCCCGATCTTCACCAGGGCGCCTTTCTGGCCGCCCTGGCCGCAAAAGGGGCCACCAGTGAAGAAATTGCAGGCGCCTGGGAAGCGATCGTGGAATTGGATACCTGCAGAATCGATATCGATTCGACCGAACCGCTCGTTGAAAATTCCGGAACCGGGATGGATGCGCTCAAAACGTTCAACGTCAGCACGGGCGCGGCTGTCGTCGCGGCAGCCGGCGGCGTGCGCTTGGCGCGCCATGGGGCCAGGGCGCTGACCTCCTCGTGCGGAACGGTCGACCTGCTGGATGAACTGGGGGTCGACATGGAGTGTCCGGTGTCCCGGGTGGGCCGCAGCATCGCCTTGTCCGGCATCGGTCTTTTCAACGGCATGAGCGCGCAGGTCCACCCCAACGCCCTTTTTCGGATCCTGAGCCGGATTCGTTTCGGCTCCACCCTGAACATCGCGGCTTCCCTGGCCAGTCCCTGCCGGCCGAGCCATGGACTGCGCGGCGTTTATGCCGAACCGGTGATGAACCAGGTGACCCACCTCATGCAGGCCATCGGCTATCGACGCGGCATGGTGGTTCACGGCCTGGATGCCGACGGCCGCAAGGGCATGGATGAGATCTCCACTCTCGGGGAAACGGTGGTTCAGGAGTTTTTCCCCGACGGCACCCGCCGGTCTTATCGCCTCGTTCCGGAAGAAATGGGCCTGCGCCGGGGTGTTTTTGCGGACG
>DDYQ01000191.1:0-3089 GCA_002348005.1 Desulfobacteraceae bacterium UBA2230
GTACGAGAGGACCGGGATGGACGAACCAATGGTGCTCCAGTTGTCGTGCCATCGGCATTGCTGGGTAGCTAAGTTCGGAAAGGATAACCGCTGAAAGCATCTAAGCGGGAAACCTACTCCAAGATAAGATATCCCGCAACATTATGTTGCCTGAAGACCCCTTGAAGACTACAAGGTCGATAGGCCGGGTGTGTAAGCACAGCAATGTGTTTAGCTTACCGGTACTAATAGGTCGTGCGGCTTGGCCACAAAACAATCGACATAAGCATGTTGATGCAACTACCGTATCCTGATTTTCATTAAATCGCTGCTAAGTTTTCGGTGGCAATGGCGAAGGGGAAACACCCGTTCCCATCCCGAACACNNGGGAAGCTGTGTGGGAGAGTAGGTCGCCGCCGAAATTTTTTAAAGCCCGGAGTCTCCGATTCCGGGCTTTTTTTTTATGAGTCGGCCGCAGCGGTCTTTCGGAAGCGCACCAATCGCGCGATAATTGCTTTCATCGGGCATCAGTGCTATGCGTGAAGGTAATCAAGGGACGCTAAAGAGTGAAATAATTGGCGCTGCGCGGATTTAAAACCAAAATAGCATTCAATATTGCGCTCCTTCTGCTTTTATCGGCGATCATTACCGATGTGCTCGCCTTTCTGTTTGCCCAGAACTACATGATCCGGCGTGAGATCCTTCAGCGCAGAAATGTGTTGGAGAGCATCGCGCAAACCTTTTTTGTCCAGCCTGTTACCGACCGTGCATCTTTTGATTCGCGGATGCAGGTTAGCTTGTCTCCTATGCTCGAAAAGGCCGGTTTTGAATCGGTATTCATTACCAGTATTTCACAGGAGTTTTATTTCCGCAATAATTCTCCCGATCTAAGAAACCGACTTAAAAAAGCCGCCGAAACCGCCTACCATTCCCAGACTTACATTCAGCACAATCTAAGCGAGGAGCGGACTCTGTTTACTCGAAAGCCCCATGAATTGCTCATTGCCTTCTCAACAGGTACGCTTGAGAGAGGGGGGGCGGTTTCAGCAGCCATTTCTCTGGGTCCAATCCATCAAGCCATACGTGAATTCAATCGACCCGTTTTGCTCTATATTGTTCTGAATACATTGGTTCTGACAGTTATCGGGTTCTATCGCATTTTTCGTATTTATTTGCGCCCCATCGATCGCATCATCCGTCAAGCCGGTAAATATCGTGAAGACGAGGATCTCTTTTTTGCCTTCAGGCGCGAAGATAATGAGCTGAACCGCCTGTCATCGGCATTAAACCGCATGCTCAAGCGCATCACCAGCGATCGACAGGCATTGAAGGACACCGTAGCATCTCTTGAAGAAGCAAATTTCGAGTTGAAGCAGGCGCAAAGCGATGTCATCAAGGCTGAAAAGTTAGCCTCCGTCGGTCGTCTGGCGGCTGGCATCGCTCACGAAATCGGCAATCCAATCGGAATCGTCATCGGTTACCTGGAATTACTGGGCAAGAAAAACCTCAGCGAGGAGCAAAAGCAGGATTTCTTACTTCGGGCCGATACGGAAATGCAGCGTATCAACAGGATTATCAGACAACTTCTGGATCTGGCCCATCCTAAAGAAAGCCAGGATGAAATCGTCGACGTGCACTGGTTGATTGCCGAGATGGTTGAGGTGATGCGTATTCAGCCGATTATGAAAGGCATCGATATCGATTGCGAGGCGCTGGCCGAAGCGCATCATGTTCAGGGCAGGGTTGATCAGTTGCGGCAGGTTTTATTAAATCTAATGATCAATTCCGCAGATGCGATCCGCAATGCTCCCGATCAGCGCACCGGCTGCATACGGATAAGCACCTCCTGCGAAACTGGACCTGCCGGTCATCCCCCTCAATGGATTCTTGTCCGCTGCAGCGATACCGGTACGGGTATCCCATGCGAATGCATCGAATACGTTTTCGATCCTTTTTACACCTCTAAAGCGCCTGGTAAGGGAACGGGACTTGGGCTGGCCGTAAGTTTTATGATCGTTCAAAAAATGGGAGGCTCCATTAAGGCGTGCAATAACCCAGAGGGAGGCAGCTCCATGACACTTCGCCTCCCGTTGATCCGCCACGCTGAGGCCGATAGAATCAATACGGTAGGAAAGCAGAGTGCCGGAATAAGAGAAAATGCCTGAAGAGCAGGATGTATCCCAGGCGCACGACCGAATCCTGGTAATCGATGATGAAGTCAACATGCGCCATATGCTGAGTCACATTCTCAGCCATGCAGGTTACCAGGTCGATGGCGCCGCTGACGGCGAGGAAGGCCTGGAGAAATTATCCACTGTCGAATATGCTTTTGTGCTGTGCGATATCAAGATGCCGAAAATGGATGGGATTACATTCTTACGTTCGGCTCGTGAGATATCAGTTCATCCCACCATCATCATGATGTCCGCCTATGGAACGATAGATCTGGCCGTGGAGGCCATCAAAGCAGGCGCCTATGATTTCATCGCCAAGCCGTTTAAAGGCGATGAAGTGCTGCTCGCTATCGAAAAGGCGGCGGAGCGGGATCGGCTCAAGCGTGAAAATAGCGTTCTCAGGGAAAAACTCAATCGTATTGAATCCCGTAATCGTTTCGGCGAAATGGTGGCCAAAAGCACGGTCATGCAGCGCGTTTTTGAATTGTCAGCCAAAGTCGCGCAATACACCACAACCGTTCTGATAAATGGTGAAAGCGGTACGGGAAAAGAACTGGTAGCTCGGGCCATTCACTATGAAGGACCGCGTCGTCGGCAGGCATTGATCCCGGTCAATTGCGGTGGTATTCCCGAGAATCTTCTCGAAAGCGAACTCTTCGGGCATGTGAAAGGCGCTTTTACCGGCGCTGACCGCAGGAAAAACGGTCTGTTTCAGGAGGCGCAGAACGGAACTATTTTTCTTGATGAAATCGGTGAGTTGCCAATAAATCTACAAGTCAAGCTGTTACGGGTGCTGCAGGAAGGTGAGATTCGACCGGTGGGGCAGCCGCAATCACAGATGGTCAATGTACGGGTAATCGCGGCGACTGCACGCGATTTGCCCGAAATGGTGGCGCGTGGAGAATTTCGCGAAGACCTCTACTACCGCCTCAATGT
>DDYQ01000191.1:3204-8094 GCA_002348005.1 Desulfobacteraceae bacterium UBA2230
ACGTGCGCGAACTGGAAAACGCCATTGAACGGGCAATTGTTCTGTCCGAAAGCGACTACTTGCTGCCGGAGCACTTTCCCTCCCCCATTGGAGAATCTTCGCCTCGCACTCCACTTGAAAAGATGCTGGAAAGCTACTCGCTGAAAGATGCTCAAAAAATTCTTGAGAAAGAGCTGATCGTCAAAGCGCTCAAAGCCACCGATGGAAACCGCACCCAGGCCTCCCGGCTGCTGCAGATCAGCCATCCCAGTCTGCTGAGCAAAATGAAAACCTACCACATCGATTTATGACGCCTTGGCTTGCTGAAATAAAGTTTCGATATTGAGCCGGTTGATCATATCCGTAAAAAGTTCGCTCAAAACAGTATCCGCGCCTCTGCGGCCGATGATCTTGAGACGCTCGGCTTCACCACTGACCATTTCGCGCGCGATAATCTGATTGTCGCGTATCAGGCTGACATCGTAACTCACGCTGGCCACCCACTTGCGCTCCCAGAGATCGACCTTCAACTTTTTGAGCGTGAGTTCGAACACCGGGGTCGCGGGATCCTTGTCTGCTATTACGGTGACACCATGCTCTTCCAGGCGCTTGCGAAAGGCTTCTTTGAAGAGCCCCTTCAAATCGAACTGTCCGGCTTCAATCCGTCCGCCTTGATCATTGACCAGAACAAGGTTGTAGCGATCCCGGAACCCCTCAAATTCTGCCGCCGCCGTAGGAGATAAGATGCGTTCATCCGAGCGTATATCCTTGACCTGGATATAGGCGGCCTGGCCTATGAAATGTTGAGGCGCCGGCGGAACCTTGTAGTCGACGATCAGATAAGAGCGCCCCGCGCATCCAAACATCACAGTTGCCAGAAACAACCAGAACGCTATTCGGGCTTGACGTTTGTTCATCATGTTCGTTCCTCCGGAAAGATCTGTGCCAGGCGTGTGAACAGGCTGTCATCGGTTTTTGGAATGGCCTCAATGGTAACCTTGCATTTACTCTGTGATGTCGAGGCTGTCAAGCCGTGGTGAGGGAATAGCGTCCCAGGTTTTCAGTGGCGTTTGTGCTTGCCTGCAATGAAACGGGTATGCTATCAACCACACTGATGCTGATTCAGTTATTCTTAACCGAATCATTTTTTTTTCAGAATGATTCCGGACAGCGTGAACAATCCAGCCTTGCGTCTAAACCCAAAGAAGGAGGATCAGGTGATGAGATTCGGTCGATTGTTGTTCTGTATGGTGCTTCTGATTACCCTGTTGGCTGCCTGTGGCGATTCCGGTAAGACCGCCGATCTTCAGAACCAGCTGAAGTCATGCGAAGATAAAGTCAAATCGCTTGAGGGCCAGAGCACGGCTGCATCCGCCAGGACCCTTGAAGCGGTGAAGCAGCGGGGCGAGCTTATTGCCGGCGTCAATGGCGGCGTGTTCGGTTTCAGCATGCCGAATGATAAGGGCGAATGGCAAGGGCTGGATGTCGATACGGCCAGAGCTATCGCGGCGGCTATCTTTGGTGACGCCGGCAAAGTTAAATTTGTGGCCCTGACGGCTGTACAGCGACTGCCGGCCCTGCAGAGTAAAGAAATCGACGTATTATGCCGCAACACCACCCGCACCTTGAGCCGTGAAACCGACAACGGCCTCAATTTCGTGCAGGTAAATTACTTTGATGGTCAAGGTTTCCTGGTGCCCAAGGCCTTGAATATCGAAAATGCGAAGAGTCTGGATGGCGCAACCGTATGCGTTCTGCCCGGTACGACCACCGAATTGAATGCCGCCGATTATTTCCGGGCGAATGGCATGCAATGGAAGCCGGTGGTGATCGAGAACAATGCCGAACTGAACAAGGCCTTCTTTGCCGGCCGTTGTGACTGCCTGACCTCGGATATTTCCCAATTGGCAGCCCAGCGCTCAGTTGCGCCCAATCCGGACGACTACATTTTACTTCCCGAAGTGATTTCAAAAGAGCCTCTCGCTCCGGTTGTGCGGCATGGCGATGATCAATGGTATGATATCGTCAATTTCGTGGTTACTGCATTGCTGGAAGCCGAAGAGTTGGGGATTACCTCTCAGAATGTGGACGAAAAGCTCACCAGCGACAATCCCCAGGTCCAGCGCTTTCTGGGCGTAGCCCCTGGACTGGGAAAAGCATTGGGGCTCGATGAGAAATGGGCTTACAACATCATCAAGCAAGTAGGCAATTATGCCGAAATCTTCGACCGCAATGTAGGCCCCGAGACCCCGCTGGGGCTGCCGCGTGGGCTCAACGCATTATGGAGCAATGGTGGCATCATGTACCCGGCGCCACTGCGCTAAGCTTCCGAAGGAAGGTGCCCCGCGCCGCAAGGGGGCACCTTCCATCAACCCGCTTCACAGCTGCAACAATCCAAACGTACAAGATGACCTATGCAGGCCGCCGCTGAAAAAGTGCCTTTTTGGCTGAACCCCGTGATCAGGGGTATATTCTATCAGATTGTGGTGACTTGCGCGGTAGGGCTGCTGGCGTGGTATTTGATATCCAACACCCTGCATAATCTCGAACGGCAATCGATTGCCAGCGGGTTCGGTTTTTTGCATAAAAAGGCATCCTTTGAAATCGGGGAGTCCCTGATTCCGTACTCTTCCGTGCACACCTACGGCCGGGCGCTTCTGGCCGGTGCCTTGAACACGGTGAAGGTGGCCTTCGCGGGCATCGTATTGACGGTGCTTCTGGGAACCTTTATCGGTATCGCCCGTCTTTCGACGAACTGGTTGCTGTCGCGCATGGCCACTGGTTACATCGAACTTATGCAAAACATACCGATTTTGCTTCAGCTCTTCTTCTGGTACGCGATTTTTTATGAGATGCTGCCGTCGCCGCGGGCGGCGCTCAATCCGGTCAATGGCATTTTTATCTGCAATCGGGGGCTGATCATGGCCGTACCCACGGAGCATCCTGCACATCGGTACATGCTCCTGGCCTTCGCGATTGCCATTGTGATAATCATCGTGCTGCGCCGCTGGGCACGGCAGCGCCATTATGCGACTGGACGCCATNNTTTTATCGTATCACTTTTATTGATGTTGGGCCTGCCGCTGTTGGCCTGGTTGTCCTGGGGAGCGCCCATGCAGATGGATGTCCCGCGCATTGAAGGGTTCAATTTCAAAGGCGGAGCAACCTTAAGTCCCGAGTTTATCGCCCTTTTGATGGGATTGGTGCTGTATACGGCCGCTTTCGTTGCCGAGGTGGTGCGGGCCGGCATTCAGGCGGTTAATAAAGGACAAACCGAAGCCGCCCTGTCGATCGGATTGAAACCCCGGCTGGTGCTCAATCTGGTCATACTCCCGCAGGCGTTGCGGGTTATCGTGCCGCCTTTGACCAGTCAGATGCTCAACCTGACCAAAAACAGTTCGTTGGCCGTGGCAATCGGATATCCCGACTTCGTATCGGTTGCCAATACCACCATGAATCAGACCGGCCAGTCCATTGAGGGCGTTGCGCTGATCATGCTGGTCTATCTTTTTTTCAGCCTGTCCACGTCGGCTCTCATGAACTGGTACAATAGAAGGACAAAATTGATCGAGCGTTGAAAAAGATGACCACCGCAAGCAAAACACCTCCAGTTTCCATTTCCGGACTCCGACCCCCCACTGCCAGAATCGGCGTGATCGGTTGGGCGAGGGCCAATCTTTTTAACGGATGGTTCAATTCGATTCTGACCATCCTTATTCTTTTGGCGTTGTTTAAAATACTGCCGGGTCTGATCCGATGGGCATTTGTGGACAGCATCTGGTTCAGCCGTGGCGAAGTGTGCCGCAACAGCGACGGCGCCTGCTGGTCAATTGTCACCCAGAACATCCGTTTTCTGCTTTTCGGATTTTTCCCTTATTCCGCACAGTGGCGTCCCCTGCTGGCCATGATGATTCTGTTCACCCTGCTGGGATACAGCCGCAACCGGCGTCACTGGCACAAGAACCTGCTGTATGCCTGGGCCACGGGGATGGTGCTGATGGCCGTTCTGATGCGGGGCGGCATATTGGGGCTGCAAGCGGTGGAGAGCACCCGCTGGGGGGGGTTGCCGTTAACGTTGCTGCTTTCTATTTTCGGACTGACGCTGGCCTATCCGCTGGGCGTCCTGCTCGCGCTGGGGCGTCAGTCCAAGCTGCCGACCATCAAATGGATATCGGTAATCTACATTGAACTAATCCGCGGCGTCCCCTTGATCAGCCTGCTGTTCATGGGATCGATCATCTTCCCGCTTTTCCTGCCCGAAGGCATTTCGATCAATTCGATCGTGCGGGCTCTGGTGGCTATCATCATGTTCACAGCCGCCTATATCGCCGAGGTGGTCCGCGGGGGCCTGCAGGGTATGCACAGCGGTCAGTATGAAGCCGCAGACTCCCTGGGGCTTAACTACTTTCAAACCATGCGGCTGGTCATTTTGCCCCAGGCCTTGAAGATGGTGATTCCGCCAACTGTCAGTATCTTGATATCGGCTTTCAAGGACACCTCTCTGGTGGTCATCATATCGCTTTTCGACTTGCTGAAAACCACGCAAACAGTCCTATCCAATCCCGAATGGATGGGGTTCAGCCGTGAACTCTACCTGGTGGTCGCGGCGCTCTATTTTTTAGGATGCTTTTCGATGTCCAATTACAGCCGTAAGCTCGAGCGCGAGTTGCATACCGGTTATTAGGCAAACGAAAATGTTAAGGAACGACTATCCCATGAACGAAACGCGAGCTGAAAGTGCAGACCTGTCCGAGGGCGCGATCATCGAAATAAAAGGGATGCACAAATGGTACGGCGACTTTCACGTGCTGAAGGATATCAACCTTGCGGTCAGGCGCAAGGAGCGCATCGTCATATGCGGTCCATCGGGATCAGGCAAATCCACGCTGATCCGCTGCATCAACCGCCTGG
>DDYQ01000191.1:8227-13799 GCA_002348005.1 Desulfobacteraceae bacterium UBA2230
GGCGGTCAGCAGCAGCGCGTGGCCATCGCCCGCAGCCTGTGTATGGCGCCCAAGGTCATGCTTTTCGATGAACCCACCTCTGCGCTGGATCCCGAGATGATCAAAGAGGTTTTGGATGTCATGATCGAACTGGCTCACGAGGGCATGACCATGCTTGTGGTCACCCACGAGATGGGCTTCGCCAAGAGTGTCGCCCACCGGGTTATCTTCATGGACGACGGGCAGATCATCGAGCAGAATACACCGGATGCCTTTTTCGATGACCCCCGGCATGAACGCACGCGATTTTTTCTGAGTCAGATCCTGCATTAGAAAATGGGCTGCGGCCTCGGAGTCATAAAGTCTTGCGCAGGGAGCCATCCGGTGCTCCTGTGGTGTCCGCCGCTTCGTCAGCGCGCTTCCCTTCCAAAACTTCAATAAACTGGACGATCAGCCGGTTGAGCGCCGTTGGGTTTTCCAGGGGTGCATAGTGTCCGGTGGCCGGCAGAATGCTCAAGCGAGCCCCGGGGATTCGGTCGGCCAGATAGGTGCTGTACTTCACCGGGGTCAGGTGATCCTGTTGCGAACCCACCACCAGCACCGGAACCTGGATGCGGCCGATTTGATGCAGGGCATCGAAGGCGTCACAGGCCAGATAATCCCCCAGCGCCACATCAGAAGGGCATTCGCTGACGAGCCGGAAGCGTTGCAGCAGGGAACCCTTCTGGTTGTCGACCGCGATGCTTTGCTGGTAGATATAATCGACAAACTGTGTGTAGTCCCGGCCGATGCGGTCAAGAAAATCAGGCCGGACACGAAGTCGTGCGCCGGTATTGACGAGAATGCCGGCCTTGAAAGATCGGGGGTAATGCAGCAGCAGGTACTGCACCACCGCTCCACCCATGCTGTGCCCGCATAACACTACGCGCTTCAGGGAGCTGTCGGCGACGGCATCCAACACCTTCCCGGCATAAGCGGCAATGCTGGCTTCGCCCTTTTCCGTGTGATTGCTGCCGTGGCCGGGAAGGTCGAGCGCCAGCGGGTCGGCACTCGCGGCGAGTCCCTCGACCTGCGCTCGCCACAGCCCGGCCGATTGCCCGGCGCCGTGGATCATGACCAGTTTCAGGGGGCAGGTCTGCGCCGGTCGGTCGGAGGTGGGGAGTCGGTCCGGAGCCTGTTTTTCCGCAACCATGTCAAAATCTCCTTTTGTTTCCTTTTGCGGGCCGGATTGCGTTCCACAAAGATCGGCCGGCCTGCGAAGGGGTCGAGGCCCGTATAGTACATCAGCGTAGCCCAGGTCGAAGGCGACGGGGTGAAAATCTGGGTCTGTTCGGGAGTAACGTGCAGTCGACTGGTGGCAAAGTGTTTCAAAGCCTGCATATCTTCTAACCGGCAGCCCGGATAGGCCGCCATGAAGTAGTAGGTCAGGTATATCCTCTTGGCGGTGTTTCGACGGGCCCGGTCGAACATCGCTAAAAAGGCCTCCAGGCTGGCAGGACCCGGTTTGGCCATCAAGTCAAGCAGTTGGGCCTGGACATGTTCGGGGGCGATCTTCAATTGCCCCGAGACATGATGGGACAGGATCTCTTCCAGGTAGTCCTGTCCTCTGTGGCGGTCGGCCGCCACGAGATCGTGCCGCACCCCCGAGCCGATGAAGATGTGCCGTATACCCGGAATGCGGCGCAGGGCGCGCAACAGTTCAATTTGGGCTGTATGATCGATCGGCAGCTTAGGGCACGGATCCGGGTGGAGACAACTGCGACCCTGACAGGCGCCCTTGCGTATCTTGCGGTGGCATTCGATGGCATACATATTGGCGGTCGGTCCGCCCGCATCCGAGATAACGCCTTTGAATGCCGGGTGGATCGTCATGCTTTTGGCTTCCCGCAGCAGGGATGCCTTGCTGCGGGAGACGACCTGCCGCCCCTGATGCACTGCAATGGCGCAGAAGCGGCACTCACCATAACAGCCCCGGTGGGTGATCAAGCCGAAGCGGATGGTTTCAAGGGCGCCCACCGCCCCCTTTGCACCATAAAATGGGTGCACCTCGCGGGCGTACGGCAGTTCGTGAATGTGGTCAAGCGCGGCGCGGTCAACCGGGTAATCCGGAGGGTTGTGCACAAGATAGCGTGTGTCCTGGCGCTGATAGAGGCGTTTAGCCGTGTATGGATTGTTGTGGGCGTAAAAGGAAGCGAACATGCGGATAAATTCCGCCTGATCCGCCTTTGCCGCACTGTGGGGCGGCAGTTCAATGTCCGGTCCGGCGAATTGAGGCTGAGGGCCGGGGATCGTCTTGCTGATATAGCAGATGCCCCGCAGCGAGGCGATATCACCCTTCTCGTCGAGCCTGCGGGCCAGGTTGACGGCGCTCTGTTCGGCCATGCCGTAAAGCAGCAGATCGGCTTTGGCATCGAACAGAATCGAGCGCCGGACCGTTTCGGACCAGACGTCGTAATGCGAAATGCGCCTCAGGCTGGCTTCAACGCCCCCCAGTACGATCGGTCGGGTTTGTTTGAAGCGGCGGCGGATCAGATGGCTGTAGACGATCGCCGCCCGATCCGGACGCCGGTTATTGCGGCCGCCGGGTGTCAGATCATCGCTGCGGCGGGGTTTGCCCAAAGCCGTGTAGTTGGCGACCATGGAATCGAGGCTGCCGGAGGTCACCCCCCAAAAAAGACGCGGCTCGCCCAACCGGGCGATCTCGTCAGGATCCTGGGGGTCGGGCTGGGCCAGGATGGCGACCCGGAACCCGGCCGCAATCAATACCCGGCCGATCACCGCCGCGCCAATATACGCTGAATCGATATAGGTATCACCGGACACGATGATGACGTCCAGTTCGGGCCAGTCAAGCGCCTTCACCTCAGCGGCCGTGGTCGGCAAGAAACGCGGTTGCCTCAATGTTCCGGTCATGCGCCCCCTTCGGCCGGAGTCCGCCGCAGTTCCTGCACGACCCGGTCCAGGCCCTGTCCGATCCTTCGCTCGGCTTGGTCCAGCGCAGCGGCCGAGGTGAAATGGGAAGTCAATTCGCACAGAATTCGATCAAAACCGGAAGGTTGCACGCCTAACCGAAGGTAGTCCATCAATGGCCTGGGGCGTGGATTTTCTTTGAAGAAGTAGTGGCAAGGAGTGTTCCAGTACGGCGGTCGGTAAGGCCAATCGATTTTGAGACGAAGCAAACGCATCAGGGCCTGCTGGGCAGACGGCCGATGGGCAAAAGAATCCGCCTGCAATGGATGTCCGAGGCGAAGTTCGATGTGCCCGAAAATTTCACTCAACAGTTCGGTTTCGGTGATCACCAGTCCGTAGACGTACCAGTCCACTGCCGCCATGCGCACGATCTTCTTATAGGAAGCGGCAAGCATGTGGGTTGTGGGACAGAAGTAACTGCTGCAGGCCAGTCCGCCGTAGTAGCTGAGTCCCCGGTAATCGACGCCGCGGTTGCCGTCTGCGACCGGATGCAGCAGGCAGCCTACGCATCCGGAGTCCGTCCCGATCCATCCGAGGAAGGGACAGTGGTGAAACCCCTCGAAAGGGCGTTGCTGCGGTTCGCAGCGCAAGCTTTGGTGGGCGAAGTGCTCGATGGCATCCGCGGTACGCGGGACGCCGGCAAAGCGCTCCGAGCGCGCGCGCAGCAATCGTGAGAGATTGACGCGCGAGCAGTCCTGGAGGTTGTAGAGTCCGCAGCAGGCGCCGCACGAGACGCCTTCTTCGACCTGGCAGAGATAGACGCCCCCGGGAGTGGCGGCATCCAGCGTCGCGAGAGGCGTACGATCGCTCATGCAAGTCCTCCCGGCAGATGGTGCTGCTGCGGGTGGCGCTGATAAATATAAATAGGGTCGCTGTGACGGCCCCTTCCGGGCCGCAGAATCCTGCGGGGGATATAATCGGGAAGTGGGAAGTTGAAAGAGACCACAACAGCATCAGGCTTGAGTTCGCGCTTCAGTTTGGCGGCCAGGCGCGCCATTACATCCGGAAACAGGTAACAGCAGATCACGTCGGCGCCGCTCAGATCCACATCCCAGAAACTGCGGTTTAGAATCTTGATGCCACTGTCACCGATCGTCAGCAGACGTGCCTTGAAGTAGGCCAGCGGATTGAGCTCGTAACCTTCCACATGCCCGGCTCCTTTTCGGCGGGCCATGCGCAGCACCCGGCCGTCGCCGCACCCCAGATCGACCAGCCGGGTGGCAGGCGACAAGGCCACCGCTTCGAGCGCCGCCTCGATGCGGCTGCGCGCGGTGGAGACATACAGCGCGCCCTGGGTCATGGGCAACACGCAAACCGTGCTGAACAGGTAGAGCAGTTTTCCGGCGAACAATGCGGCGCTGATTATTAAGATAATGACGACCAGGTTGCTCACGATGCACTCGCCAAATTCGATTCCGGGGCTGAACCCAGGCGGCGTTCATAGCGCCATGCGCCGGGCCCCATCCACAGGCGGTGGCGCACGCCGGGGCGGTCCAGGTTGCCGTCCCGGTATCCTGCGTCGCCCTGATACAGCGAGCACCTGCCTTCGGGGCCTTCAACCAGCCGCGGAATAAAATGCAGCATCGGGTCCAGGGGCCATGCCTTAGCGATGTCATCCGTCTGCCCCAGTAATGAGAGCATCACGAATGCGGGCGGCGAGAGCCGCAGCCGGCCATGATGATGGGCATGCAGGGCAGCGCCTGCGGCCCACCAGGCGTGCGCGATGATTTCCCGGCCATCCACGCGCACACCGCCGTCGAAGGTTTGGCAACTGAAGAGCCAGGTGTCGAATCGTGGATGAATTTGTTCCGGGGTGACCCAGCGGGCTGCGGGCCGCAGTGCGGCGGCAGCTACCCGCAGGCCGGTCTCTTCGGCCAATTCGCGAACCGCGCAGTTTCGCGCCGCCTGAAGGTCCGGTCCGCGCACACCGTCAACGGCGTCAACCCGCCCCCCCGGAAAGGCCCATACACCACCCTGAACCGGCAGATCGGGATTGCGATGCACCAGCAGAATTTCGGGTGCGCCCCGGGATGGCCCCCGCAGCACAATCGTCACGGCCGCCGCAATCATTTCCATATCAAATTCCTCACACGTTTCGGAAGGTATTGTTAACACACTCGGCAGGCGGCGTCAGCCCTAAATCCGGTCCTAAACAGGTTGGAGCGGCTTGCCGGCAGCAACCGGATTTGCTGCCCCTTCAAGGAGGGGACAAGTAGTGACTGAATTCAGCCCATACCGTCTCAAGGGAAATGGCGAAGGCCAGGCCTTCGAATTGGGGGTCAGCGTCGATCCCCGGCGCGGCCCGCTTCATCCACCAGGGGCGCTGTTGCCGGGAGCCGCGTTGGTCGGCATTCGTGGACGTTGATCACCCGATGGTCAGTCGATTACGACCCAGCTGTTTGCTGGTGTACATCAAGGCATCGGCCCGTTTAACGAGGGATTCGATGGTGTCCTCCCGACATGCCAGCGTGGCACCTATGGAAACCGTAACCTGCAGTATGCGGCTTTGATAAGGCAGGGAGGAGTTGCCGATCAACTCACGCAGCCTATCGCCGATCTCTACAAGGCGCTCTCGGCCGACATTGCGTATAATGCCGACGAATTCTTCGCCGCCCCACCGGCC
>DDYQ01000006.1:0-1111 GCA_002348005.1 Desulfobacteraceae bacterium UBA2230
AACGACAGGGCCACAAGGCTCCCGAGCGCCAGCAGGCCGGCACCGATGCTGCGCCATTCGGAGCGGCGGTCCGCGGCCCCATGGCGCCGGAACGGGGCCTCCACATAGCGCCAGGACAGGATCGACAGAGCGAGCATGAGGACCAGCAGGCCAGCGCCCACCGCCAACCCGGGCGTCGCCTGCGTGACATAGCGATAGACCGCCAGAACCGGCCAGTGCCAGAGATAGAGCGAATAGGAAATGAGGCCGATGCCCACCAGCGGCGCGCACGCGAGCAAGCGGCCGACATAAGTGGTACGCCCGCCCTCCCCCGCCCACAGCACCAGCAACGCGCCGCCCGTGGGCAGCAGGGCGGTTGCGCCGGGGAACAGCGTGTCATGGTTGAACAGCGCGAGGGCGGCGAGAATCATCGCGAGGCCGAGCGCGGCGACCGCTTCCGCCACCGCCTGCCGGTTGAGGGGCGGCAGCAGGTTCAGCGCCAGCGCGCGCTGGAAAAAACCGATCATGCCGGTGGTGTTGATCATGAACAGGATGCCGCGCCCCGCGCACCAGGCGATCAGTTCGGCCACCCCCGGGTAGGTGGTGAAGGCGTTCGCCAGAAAATCATCCATCTGCAGCTGGCTGATGCCGTCGGGCAGCAGGGCGCTGATCTGGTCGATGGCCGCCGCAAGCGTGATCCGGTTGCCGGTATAATCTCTGAAAACGGCATCCAGCAATCCGCGTTGTTCAGGATAGTGATGGGCGATCACGTCGAATGGTCCGCTCGGCGCCAGACACTCGTTCCAGTCCGATGTCACCATGGCCGAATAGGGGCCAGCACGCATTCTTTTCTCCCGTTTTTGAGTCCTTTCCGAGAATTCGGCCCTGGCCGGCCGGATGAGGCCGGTCGGCGGCGACCGAAGCGTTTCAAGAATATCACCGGCCGGCTTTATGTTCAATGCAGTGGATTTTACGCATGCGTTGTAGACGCGTCGAAGTTGCCGAACGTCTTTTTGGATGACCCGGGCGGTTCATCCGAGGAACCCGGAATACCGCCGCCAAGGATTGGAAATGAAACTGTTGACCCGACACATTGGAATGGCGGCGGCGATGATGTTCATCATCGTCGCCG
>DDYQ01000006.1:1153-3693 GCA_002348005.1 Desulfobacteraceae bacterium UBA2230
GTCATCGACGTGGGCGCCCAGGTGGCCGGCCAGATCCTCTCTTTCGGAAAAGACCTCGATGGCAACCCGGTGGATTACGGTTCCATCGTGGAGGCCGGCACCGTACTGGCGCGAATCGACGATTCGCTGTATGCCGCCGAAGCCGCTAACGCTCAAGCCCAGGTCGAAGCCGCCCGGGCCGGCCTGCAGCGCGCCGAGGCCGACCTGACCCAACTGAAAGCCAGACTGCGCCAGGCAGAGCGCGATTGGCAGCGCGCCCGCAAGCTGGGTCCTTCCGAGGCCCTGGCACAATCCAGCTACGACGGGTACGAATCGGCCTATGAGACCGCCAAAGCCAATGTGGCCGTCGGTGAGGCGGCCATCATGCAGGCCAGGGCGGGGCTGGCCCAGGCTCGAACCGTCGAGCAGCGTGCGCAACGCAATCTGGGATATTGCACCATCACGTCGCCGGTCAAAGGCGTCATCATCGACCGGCGCGTCAACATCGGTCAGACCGTGGTGGCCAGCCTCAATGCCCCCAGTCTCTTTCTGATCGCCAAAGACCTGACACGCATGCAGGTCTGGGTGGCCGTCAACGAGGCCGACATCGGCAAGATCCGCCCCGGACTTCCGGTCTCCTTCACAGTAGATGCTTTTCCCGGTGAAACGTTTCGCGGAACAGTGGGCAAGGTGCGCCTCAATGCCGCCATGACTCAGAATGTGGTCACCTACACGGTGGAGATCGTGACCGACAACCCGGAGGGGCGGTTGTTGCCCTATCTGACCGCCAATGTGCAGTTCGAGCTGCTGCGCCTTCAAGATGTTCTGCTGGTTCCCAACGCCGCCCTGCGCTGGCAGCCTCAACCCGGTCAGGTTGCGCCCGATTTGCGTCCCGAATCGGATGCTGAAGCGGCGCGTTCGGATGCCGAACACGCCCCAGGCCCGGCCTGGAGTGCCGGTCAGGCCGCCGGCGCCGACCAGGAACGGATCATCTGGACGCCGCAGGGTGGGTATGTGCGGCCGCTGCGGGTTCGCCCGGGCGCGACCGACGGTGTGATGACCGAGGTGGCCGGCGAGGATCTGACCGCAGGCCTGGCGGTGGTCACGGGCATCCAGGCCCGGGTCTCCGAGGGAGACGACGTCAACAACCCCTTTACGCCGCGTTTCCGCAGCAGGGGGGGCGGCGGCACCGCACGATAGCGATCGGCGTCAAAGGAACGTAGTCGGCATGGAATTCATCCGTGTGCAAAATATCAGCAAAACCTATCACCTGGGGGACATTTCCGTACCGGTGCTCAAGGATGTCTCGCTCAGCGTGACACGCGGGGAGCTCGTAGCCCTCATGGGCGCATCGGGTTCGGGCAAGAGCACCCTGATGCACATCCTGGGCTGCCTCGACCGTCCGGATCGCGGAACGTACTGGCTTGACGGGCAGGAGATGTCACAGCTTCCGGCGGATGCGCGTGCCCTGATACGCAACCGCAAGCTGGGATTTGTCTTCCAGAACTTCAATCTGCTGCCGCGCACCAGCGCGGTGGACAATGTGGCCATGCCGCTGACGTACACCGCCGGACACCTTTCCGAGCGCGAGGCGCGGCGCCGGGCCGCCGAGATGCTGGACCGTGTGGGGCTTGGGGATCGACTGCACCACGAACCTTCCCAACTTTCGGGCGGCCAGCAGCAGCGCGNNGCAGCGCGTGGCCATTGCCCGCGCGTTGATCAACCACCCGCCGCTGCTTTTTGCCGACGAACCCACCGGAAATCTGGATTCGGGCACCAGCGACGAGGTGCTGCGCATGTTTCAAGAGCTCAATCAAGCCGAGGGACTCACCATCATCATGGTCACCCACGACGAACAGGTGGCCGGCTTTGCCCGGCGGGTCATTCACATCCGCGATGGCGTGGTGGTCGATCCAGCGGCGCAGGGGCGGACCTGCCTTTCTGCAGCCGCGCAAGGAGGGAGGCCGTGAAGGTGTTCCGCACACTGCGCACCGCGCTCAAGGCCCTGCTGCGCAACCCCCTGCGGGCCATGCTGACCACCCTGGGCATCGTCATCGGCGTGGCCGCCGTGATCGCCATGATGGAGATCGGCGCCGGCTCCAAGGCCGCGCTCAATAAATCCATCGCCAGCATGGGGGCCAACGTCATGGCGATCCGGCCCGGAACCGCCTCCAGCGGCGGCGTCTCTTTCGGCGCGGGCAGCACCACCACCCTGACCCCGGAAGATTGCCAGGCCATCCTCCGCGAATGCCCATCCATCCGCAATGCCGCGCCCATGGTGCGCACCCGCGCCCAGGTGGTGTACGGTAACCGCAACTGGGTGCCCAACACCATCTACGGCACCACGCCCGCCTATCTCGATGTCCAGGACTGGAAAATGGCCCTGGGCGAACCCTTCAGCGAACGGGATCTGCTCAACGGCAACCGGGTCTGCATCCTCGGCCAGACTTTAGTTCGAGAGCTTTTTGACGGCGATTCCCCCATAGGCAAAGAGATCCGCATCAAGAATATCGCCTTCCGGGTAACCGGGGTGCTTGCCGCCAAGGGCTCCAACATGATGG
>DDYQ01000039.1 GCA_002348005.1 Desulfobacteraceae bacterium UBA2230
CCTCGCGTCCGCCCTGGGCGCTTCCCTGGTAAATTCACTGTACATTCTCGATGAACCCAGCATCGGCCTTCACCCGCGAGACAGTCAACGCCTGATCGCAATTCTGCACCGCCTGCGCGATCTGCCCAACACGATCGTCGTGGTAGAGCACGATCCGGCGATTATCCGGGCGGCCGACTTCCTTCTCGACCTGGGTCCGCGGGCCGGCGCGCAGGGCGGGGAGATCATCTACTTCGGCCCGGCCGATGGTATCGCGAACTCTGTGACCGGTGATTATCTCACCGGCCGGCGGCGCATCCCCCTGCCCGCCGGGCGCCGCACGCCAAAAGCCGATCACTGGCTCAGCGTGCAGGGTGCAGCCGAAAACAACCTTCAACATATCGACGTGCGCATCCCCTTGGGGTGCTTTGTAGGGCTTTCCGGTGTGAGCGGTTCGGGCAAGTCGACCTTGGCGGAAGAGATCGTTTATAAAGGGTTGAAGCGTCTCAAGGGCGACGGCGAGGGCCGGCCCGGGCGTTGTGACGCCATCGGCGGCCACGCAGGAGTTACGGGTGTGGAATTGGTCGACCAGCGGGCGATCGGCCGCACGCCGAGAGCCAACGTGCTGACCTACACCAAAGCCCTGGATCCGATCCGCAAGCTGCTGGCCGATACACCCCAGGCCCGCGCAAAGGGTTTCGGCCCCGGCCATTTTTCCTTCAATGTAGAGGGCGGCCGTTGCGAAACCTGCAAAGGCGAGGGGTTCGAAACGGTGGAGATGCAGTTTCTCTCGGACGTGTTGATCACCTGTCCCGACTGCCGCGGCCGGCGTTTCAAACCCGAAGTGCTGGAAATCACCCTTAACGGCAAGGGCATCCACGATTTACTCCAAATGACCGTAGATCAGGCCCTTCTCTTCTTTGAAGCGCACCCCCGCATCAGCGCCGCCCTGCAGCCCCTCAAAGATGTGGGGCTGGGTTATCTTCACCTGGGGCAACCGCTTTCGACTTTCTCCGGGGGCGAGGCCCAGCGCCTCAAACTCTCCCGTTACCTGGGTCGAGGAGAACGGGGCCGCCTGCTGATTTTCGACGAGCCAACCACCGGTCTGCATTTCGATGATATCGCCCAGCTGCTTTCGGCCTTGCAGCGCCTGGTGGATGAGGGCAACAGCCTGCTGATCATCGAGCACAATCTGGATGTGCTCAAATGCGCCGACTGGATTATCGACCTGGGTCCCGAAGGCGGCGGCGAGGGCGGCCGGGTGGTGGCCGAGGGCCCCCCGGAAGCGGTGGCCGAAACGGCGGGGTCGCACACCGGCCGCTATCTTCGCCCCCTCCTGCACACCTCGTCCACGCCGGCGGTTGTCGAAAGCTCCACCAGTTATCGGCCCGGACGGCCAGCCGAAAGGGCCATCGAAGTACGCGGCGCCCGCGAGCACAACCTGAAAGATCTGGATGTCACCATACCGCACCATCAATTGGTGGCCTTGACGGGGGTCAGCGGATCCGGCAAATCGACACTGGCCTTCGACATTCTTTTTGCCGAGGGACAGCGGCGCTATCTGGAAAGCCTGACGCCCTATGTGCGTCAGTACATGAAAATTCTGGAGCGACCCGAAGTCGATCTGGTCAGCGGTCTTTCGCCTACCGTCGCGATCGAGCAGCGCATCAGCCACAGCGGACGGCGCTCGACGGTGGCAACCCTGACCGAGGTGTATCACTTTCTGCGCCTGCTCTTTTCCAAACTCGGCGACACCCATTGCCCTGGTTGCGGACGGGCTTTGATCCGCCAGGATGTGGCCGCTCTTACCGATCAGGTATGGACGCGCCCCGCGGGGCGCAATGCGTTGCTCCTGGCGCCTAAAATTGCCGGCCGCAAAGGCTTCCACAAAGAGGTGCTGACGCGCGGCCGCACCCGTGGCTTTGCACAGGCACGCATCGACGGCCGCCTGCAGAGAATCGAACCCGGGATGGCGCTCAGCCGTTACCGCGAACATGATATCGATCTGGTCATCGGCGACATTCCCCGCAACAAGCAAAAACTCGCCCAGCGCATGCAAACGGCCCTTACGGAAGGCCACGGCAGTGTGATCCTGTGGGAGCCCGAAAGCGGGCGCGAAGAGATTCTGAGCCTCCATGGCCGCTGCCCGATGTGCGGCATCGGCGCCGAAGCGGGTGACCCACGTCTCTTTTCGTTCAACTCGCCCCAGGGCGCCTGTGCGCATTGCGCCGGACTGGGGACGCTGGATATCGACGGCGACGAAGACGGCGTCCAGCCAGGCCGCACCTGTCCGCACTGCCGGGGCAGCCGTCTAAGGCCCGAGGCGCTGGCCGTCAAAGTGCACGGATCGACGATCTGGGACCTTGTTCAACAGTCAGCGCGCCAACTTCGCGAGACGCTGCGCCAGATAGTTTTTGAGGTCCACAGGCGGCCGATTGCCGAGCCGATTCTGGCGGAACTCGATAGCCGACTCGGATTGATGAACCGGTTGGGTCTCGATTACCTTTCATTGGCCCGTGCCGGCAACACCCTTTCGGGCGGCGAGGCGCAGCGCGTGCGACTGGCAGCCCAACTGGGCTCAAACCTTACCGGAGTGACCTACATCCTGGACGAGCCAACAATCGGCCTGCACCCGCGCGACAACCATGTGCTGGTTCATGCCTTGACCGAATTGCGCGACCGGGGCAACACCATCCTTGTTGTGGAGCATGACGAGGAGACGATCCGCGCCGCCGACACCATTATCGATCTGGGGCCCGGTGCCGGTCGCGCGGGGGGCCGAATCGTGGCCTCCGGAGATCTCAGCGCCCTGCGCCGGTCACCCGATTCGATCACCGGGGCGCTGCTGGACGGCGGAAGCAAACACCTCACCTCACGCGGCCGCCCCTGCCGCAATCAAGCTGCGCTGACGGTCAAGGGTGCCGCTGCCAATAACCTCAAGCACATCGATGTGCGCATTCCGCTCGGGCGATTGGTCTGCGTGACCGGTGTAAGCGGATCGGGCAAGTCGAGCCTGGTTAAAGCGGTTTTATATACGGGGCTGCGGGATCATCTGGCCGGCAAAGCCGCATCCAACGGTTTGTACGACGCAATCGAGGGGTGGCGGGCCGTCACGCGCGTGCTCGAGGTCGATCATGCGCCGATCGGGCGCACACCCCGATCGGTGCCGGCTTCATATGTAGGATTTCTGACCGAGATGCGCAATCTGCTGGCCCAGACGCCCGAGGCGCGGGCCCGTGGCTACGGGGCGGCGCGCTTCTCGTTCAATCTCGAGCCGGGACGCTGTCCGAGCTGCAAGGGACAGGGACGGCCGCGGATTGAAATGGCCTTTCTGCCGGATGTCTATGTTCCCTGCGACGTATGCCGTGGCGGACGCTTCAATAGCGAAACGTTGTCCGTACGCTATAAAGGCAAGAACATGTCCGAGCTGTTGGCCATGACGTTCGAGGAGGCCGCACGCTTCTTCGCCGCCGTACCCCGCATCCGCAAACCGATAGAGTTCGTCTGCGATGTCGGTTTAGGCTACCTGCAGCTGGGCCAACCCAGCCCGACCCTCTCGGGCGGCGAAGCCCAACGCATCAAGCTGGCCCGCGAGATGGCCCTGCGACCCTCGGGTCACACCCTTTACCTCCTGGATGAACCGACTACCGGATTGCATCTGGCGGACGTGCGGCGGCTGCTGGATGTCCTGCAGAAGCTGATCGACCAGGGCAATACCATTGTGGCCATCGAACACAATCTGGAAGTTGTCAAGGCGGCCGATTACATCATCGACCTGGGGCCCGAGGGGGGTGACGGCGGCGGTACGGTAGTGGCTGAAGGCTCCCCTGCGGAGCTACTGAAGCGAACCCGGCGATCCCATACCGCACGCCATTTGAAGCATTCCCTGCAGTGATCACCGGACGCAGCGCCGGGATGCAGCATCGCAGGCCGGCATGACCCGTCGGTTGATCGAACGCACATCAGTTCAGCACAGCCCTTCGCCAATCAGGGGAGCACGATGGTGTCCCCTGTTTTGGGCACCCAGGCAGGATACCCGTTATTGTTGAGCATTTGCGCAAAAGCGATGCTTTGATTTTCTTCACCGTGCACCACGGCGATCTTCTTGATGCGCAGNNCGCAGATTGCTCGCTTGCAGAAAGTGCACCATCTCATTTTTATCTGCATGGGCGGAAAATCCACCCAATCTGACCACTTGCGCCGCCAGGGGATACGACTTGTTCAGAATGGTGACCAGCGGCGGGTGGCCCGCCCGACCACTCTCCTGATAGGCCTGCCCTTGTTCCAGTATACGCCGTCCCAGCGTGTGCTGCGCCATGAAACCGACGATCAGAAGGGTGTTTCTGGGATTATGGATTTTGTAGCGCAGGTGGTGCAGGATACGCCCCGCTTCACACATGCCCGACGCCGAGATCACGATATGGGGGTCGGTGGTGCGCATCAGATTCATCGAGTCCTCCACCGAGGCGGTGAAGTGAACCTGTTTGAAATCGAACGGATTCCGACCGTTGCTCAGGAATGTATCGTGCGTGCCGCGATCGTAAACCTCGGGATGATCGCCGAATACCTTGGTGATATTGCCGGCCAAGGGACTGTCCACCCAAACGGGCACCTGCGGTACCGCCTTTTCGGCATATAATTCGTGAATGACGTAAAGCAGCTCCTGAGTGCGGCCGAAAGCGAACGCCGGTATCAGCACGCAGCCGCCGCGTGCAAAGGTTGACTGCAGAATTTCTTTCAATTGCGGCTTGAGGTCCTCGACCGGTTCATGTTCGCGATCGCCGTAGGTGCTTTCCATGATCAACAGATCAAGCGGCTGATCGTCGGGATCGAAAAGAAGATGGGGATCCCGGAGGATCGGTTTGCCGAAACGTCCCAAGTCACCGGTGTAACCCACCGTCCAAACCTTTCCCTGATCCTCGTAGCGTAAAATACTGATCGCCGATCCCAGGATATGTCCGGCTTCGTAGAACGTCAGGGTCAGGTTGTCCCCTATCGTAATGGCATTTCGGTAGGGAATGCCGTCGGTTTGCGCCTCGGCCCGCTCTGCATCGGCGGCGGTAAAAAGCGGTACCACCCGCTCCAGGCGGTAGCGGTCGATCAGGTCATCTATAAGTTCGAGATCGAGACCGTGACGGTTTTTTTTCAAACGGCGCCTGAGTTGATCGTAACTGCGCTTGCCGATCGTTTTGCTGTCGATGGTCGAGCCCTGCGAAAGCGCGGCGCGCACCGTTTTGTAATTGAGATATTGGGCATCCTGTTCCTGAATGTGAGCTGCATCCGCCAGCAGGTAACGGCAGGCGTCCGCGGTCGCGCGCGTGCATATTACACGGCCGGAGAACCCGTTGCGGACCAGGAGTGGGATACGGCCGGAATGGTCGATATGGGCGTG
>DDYQ01000156.1 GCA_002348005.1 Desulfobacteraceae bacterium UBA2230
TATGCATGTGCAGCAATTCGATTCCGGTCGTGATCGTCGTCAGGGCGTTGTTGAATTCATGGGCGATCCCCCCGGCGAGCGTTCCGACCGTTTCCATGCGATGGATTTGATTCAATTGGTCCTGCGAATGCTTCAGCTCCGATATATCCGTCAGGCTGGAGCGCACGCCGATGATTTTATTCTCTTCATGAATGGGAACGCACCGGGCGATAACCGTTATCGGTGAGCGGTCCTTCCTGATCAGGGTCTGCTCAACAGGGCCGCTGACCAGCCCGAGGAGCGCTTCCTGGAAAGGATCGGCAGCGTTGTTCGGGTCATCCGCCTGAATATGGCTGCGCAGGTCAATGCCGTGGTGAACGTCTTCCGGTCCCAATCCCAATAGCTCCAACCCGGCCTTATTGATGAACTGCACCCGATAATCGCGGTCCATTTCGCAGATGCCGCTCGGCAGTTGATCGGCCATCTGCTTGAAGCGATCCTCGCTGCGGCGCAGCCGTGCTTCCAGTCTGGCTTTGTAAATGCCCACCTCAAGGGTTGTATATAGATCTGCTTTAGTGAACGGCTTGAGCAGGTAACCGAAAGGCTCGGCGATTTTGGCCCGTTTCAGTAATTCCTGATCGGCATGGGCGGTCAGGAATATCACCGGCATGCGGTACAACTGGTGAATGCAGGCGGCCGCCTGGATGCCGTCCATCTCACCTTTCAAGCGGATATCCATTAAGATTAAATCGGGATTTTGCTGACCGGCCTGCTGGACCGCCTCGGCGCCCGAGTCGACCTGCGCGCAGATGTGGTATCCCAGGTCGGTCAGGCTGACCGCCAGGTCGTGGGACACAACGAATTCGTCTTCCACTATCATGATTGATACTTTTTTGGTCACGAGACACTTTTATCCAAATGGGGGAATCTGATGTGGAACCGGGTCCCCCGGCCGCGGTCGATCTCAATGGATCCGCTCAACTGGCTTTCCGCAAGACCCAGCACGAGCCGCAACCCGAGCGAGGATACATTGCGGATATCCAGGTCGGCGGGCAGACCGATCCCGTTGTCGCTGACCGACAGATCGAACAAGGATCCCTGGTCTGCAGCCTCCACACGAATTTGGCCGCCCCGGCCCTCAGGAAAAGCGTACTTGAGCGCATTTGAAATCAGTTCGTTGATGATCAGCCCGCATGGGACGGCCTGATCCAAGCTGATAAAAACCCCACGGGCCTGCACGGACAGGTCGATACCCCGGGATTGCATTTCGTACATGCGCAGCAGGGCGGCCGCCAGGCCTTGAATATAGGCCTGCAGGTCGATGCGGGTCAGCGACTCGGATTGATGCAAGGTCTCATGAATCAGGGACATCGCATTGATGCGGTTGCGCAGTTCCTCAAAGAGGGCCCTGACGCGGGTATCGGACTGGTTGGCGGCTTGAAGGTTCAACAGGCTGAGGATCACCTGCATGTTGTTTTTTACACGATGATGGATCTCGCGCAGTAAAATTTCCTTCTCATTGAGCGCGGCCTTCATTCTTTCTTCGGCGTGCTTGCGGTCGGTGATATCCACGGCCAGCACGGCACCTCCGATCACATCATCCGAAGCATCGCGCAAGGGAATATAGTGGGTCAAAAGACAGCGTCCCCGGTAAACGTTTTCAGCCGTAAGGGTTTCGCCGGCCAACACGCGGCGGTAACGGGTCAAAAGGGGTCCGCGGTCCGCCTCGCCCAGGAGATCTCCCAGCGCCTTGCCTTCGATTTCGGCCGAAGTCAAATCCAGCAGTGGCAGCGCTTTGCCCTCGAGCATTTGAAAGCGCAGCGCATTATCGAAAATGGCCATGGCCCCATTGGGGAAATTGCGGGCGAGCGTACGCAGCAGGCCGCTTTGCCTGAGCAAGGCATCGGTACGCGGCGTCATTCCTGCTTCCGCTTCCAGCCAGGCACAGCGATGGCGCAGGGCTTTCAACTCGGCGATGAGTTCGGCTTTGTTTTTTCGGTTGTCGCGCATGGCCTCATCCGGCCGTAGGGGGCGGCCGCTTTTTAGGGGGAAAGGTATGAGCGGGACATGAGGGCAAGCCAAAGCCACTGAAGGTTCTTCCTTCCATATTGAAATCGACATCCGGTGTACGATGTAGATAGCTAACTACGGTAAATTTTAAATAAGGTCGGCAAGGCAATAGGGTGGTAGAACAACCCTACTTTCAGGTGCCACCGGGATACTTGGATCGGTCAGGAGGCCGACAGTAAAGGCTTTTCAAGGATTTCGGGGAAAAAGCTCCTTCAGTGTGCGGGTCAGGTCGTCGGTGTCGATCGGTTTGGTGATGATCCCGTCCACCCCGGCCTGCATGATCCGCTGGCGGTCGTCTGACATGCTGTAACCGGTCAGGGCGATCACCCTGGTTTCGCGCAGCCGCCGTTCACCGGATGCGCGGATGCGCCGGGTAGCCTCCAGACCGTCCATCACCGGCATTTGGACATCCATCAGGACCAGGTCGAAGGGTTCGCGCTGGAGGCACGCCAGAGCCTCCTCGCCGTTCATGGCCTCCTGAACGCTGAAGCCGGATTGTTCGAGGGTCTGGCGGAAGGCCAGCAGATTGATGTAGTTGTCTTCCACAACCAAAACGCGCAAGGGCCCCAGATGGGTCAATGCATCGATGATGCTTTCGCCGGGGGGGACCTTCCGCGGCTCTTTTGTTCGATTGTCTATTACAACGCCGGATTCGTTTTGCAGGGCATTCAGCAGCGTACTGATCATGCTCTTGAGTTGCTGCCCGGCTTCCAGGATCAGTTCGATGTTCTCCCCGGTGCAGTTTTTTTGCGGATTTTCGCCGATCAACTCGACCAGATTCAACATGCCGGCCAGGGGGGTACGCAGTTCATGACTCATATTGGACATGAAGGCGTTTTTGGCCCGTCGGTCAGCGGCCGCATCGGAAAGCGCGTTCTGGTCCAGGAAATCGGTGGCGATGACCGTTACGGCGGCGATCTCGCCGGCAGGTGTCATTTCCGGCAGGAAAGCGCACTTGCATTGGTGCTCGGCGCGCTGGGTGCGGCACGGAAGCTCGGTCTGGACCGTTTGGGCCTTGTCGAGCACCGCCTGCAGCGCTTCCACCCAGACATCGCGGCCGGCCCCGGGCACAATGGCGGAATGCACGGCCCGGCCGAGCAGTTGTTGGGCCGGTTGCAAGCAGATCGCCAGGCATGAGCGCGGGTTGACATAGGTGAAGCGCCCCTGGGGATCGATGCGGCAAACCAGTTCAGGCAGACGGCTGACCCGCTGCCGCGGGTGACTCGGATTAGGCTCTCTCATGATTTCGGGAAAACGGGCGCTTGCCTGAAGGAACTGGCGGACACGCGGCCTCCGTGGTTGTTCTCATCGTTAGGGCGCACTGGCAACCGAAATCATCCTGCATAGACCGCAAATCGGATTTCGTTTTTTCCGGCTGCTTTAATGGTATACATAAGTTCGTCCGCTGTTTTAATGAGATCGTTCACCGTTTGCGGTACAGTGTGGAAACTGACCACGCCGATGCTGAAAGTCACCGGCCAGTGGTGGTTGCGCATTTCGGTCAACAAGTTGGCCTTGATTTGAGAGAGTACGCTGCGGGCTGCGGCTTCATCCGTTTCGGGCATCAGCACGGCAAATTCATCGCCGCCCAGTCGGGCCACGACGTCGGTGTCCCGCAGACAGCGTCGCAGTGTCTGCGTGACCCTGCGCAGCACCAGGTCCCCCGTGATGTGACCGAATCGGTCATTAACGCCTTTGAAGTTGTCAAGGTCGATATACGCCACCGTAAAAACGCGTCGATAGCGCGCGAATCGGCGGATCTCCATCTGGGTCAGCTCGGTGAAGAAGCGGGCGTTGACGGCGCCGGTCACATGGTCCGTGCGGGCCAGACGCTGCTCAGCTTTAAGCGTTCTGGACAATCGGGTGAGCAGTAGGGCCACGATCAGAAAGAAAGCAAACCGTACGATCACATCCACCAGCAGCTCGTTCTGGGCGACGCCTCCGGAAGCCCCGGCCACCATCCAGGTAATCGTGCAGGCGGCAGCGGTGATCACCGCCGATACTTCTTCCATGAACCAGGCGGCAAGCGCCACAGGTATCAGGTATAGCAGGCTGAAACTCGACTGATTACCTGACATCTGGTCCATGATGCCAAGAAGCACCGTGAACGCAACGCCGACGCCGAACAGAAGCCATCGGTTGCGCCGGTCGAATTCTTTCTTGAAAAACGTAGAGGGGGTCATCTTAACCTCGTGCAAACTCGGCCGCGGTTCTCTGCGCGGCACAACGTCTGCCTGCATCCGGGATACAGACAGACGCCGCGTGGAGCGGATCGGCCTAATCAACGATTTCAAGCACCATGCGCTTGCTTTGTTTGCTGGCCACAGCGCCCAGAATAGTTCTCAGGGCATCGGCCATGCGGCCCTGTCGACCGATGATTTTTCCGGTATCGGTGTTGTCCACTTTCAATTCCAGTACCATGACCTGATTCCCGTCGATCGTTTTGACCGCCACATGCTCAGGATGATCCACCAGGTTTTTAACGATATATTCAGCCAGCTCTTTCATCTCGGTTTCCTTTCGATTGCCTGCGCTAATGCACATGTCATGGGTGTTGAACGCACCATAACATGCCAGGGTACAGCTACAAGACGGGAAGAGTATGGTCGGAGTATGGGCTAAAAACCCATATTTCAGGAGAGCGAGATCAGATAACTGCGCAGGTTCAACCGTTTGTTGGACAGGTTCAGTTTTCGGCGGATATTGTGCCGATGGAAGTCGATGGTGCTTTCGGCGACACCCATCAGATCGGCAATCTGCTTGGTTGATTTGCCTTGGCGGATCAGGTTGGCCACTTGCGTTTCGGCCGGCGACAACCGCCTGAATTCGGTATTCAGGCGGCGCGCCACGGGGGAGATGATATCGTCTAGATTCGAGTGGATCATATCCAGCAGAGCCTTTTGTTTGGGTGTCGTTTTCAAGGCCGCCATTTTGGTAAGGTGCGGGCGCACCAGTTCATTGACATTGATCAGAATTTTTTCTTCAAGTTCTTTGCGATCGGCCTCGCGCTGCGAAAGCAAAACGCGCAGGGCACTGTTGACCTCGGCCAGATTACGGCTCTGGGCTTCCAATTCTTCCGATTTCTGCTGCAAAAACTGCTGGGTCCGGGTGTGTTTTACGATCTCGGCACGCAATTCCTGATTGCTGCGCAGGAGCTCAGCCGTTCTTTGGGCCACGTGTACGTCAAGATCGGCACGCGCTTCACGCAAGGCGGCCTCGGTCGCCTTGAGGCGGGCTTTGCTGCGGGTCAGGTCGGCTTCCAATTCGGCGCAGCGCCTGCGCAGGTCGGTCAACGCAAGGGCGAATTCAGCCTGCTTGGGTGATTGAGGCCTATTTTTTCTGATATCCGGCATGACCCTAAACATAATTGCAGACGTCGAATCGTCAAAAGCGAACCCATGGTAGGCAGTGTCGGCGTCTCAAGGTTTCGATACGACCGGAAACCCGCGCGCGGCCCTTCGCGGGACCGTGGCACGGGCCGCTGCGATCAGAGCGTGAAAAAGACGTTGATGCTCCCGTTTGTGGGGTAGGTATTCCGGATGCCATTGAACTCCGATAACAAAAGGGTGCCGGATATGTTCGATGGCCTGAATCACCTGGTTCGGCTCCCGGGCGGAGATTCGGATATCACGACCCAACATATCGACTGCCTGCAGGTGAAGGGCATTGATCCAGACCCTGCGGGCCTTGAGGATCTCGGCCAGGCGTGAACCGGGTTCCACTACGGCCGTTTTATGAGGCAGCACGGTGCTGATCTGGGGGGTTTCCATGTAAAAGGCAGTCAAATCCTGAAACAGTGAGCCGCCGAAAAAAACATTCAGAAGCTGCGCACCCCGGCAGATTCCCAATATCGGGATGCCTGCGGACACCGCCTGTTCGATCAACGTGAATTCAAACGTATCTCGATCCTTGTCTCCACCGATCATTATGTTCAGGCTCAAGAGTTTACGCAAAAGATAAAGTGCCGGATAAAACAGGAACTGCAGCCAGGCACGCGAGCGGCGGTGTTCTTCGCGGACAATCGTTTTGATCCGATCCAGTTCGACTTGCCCGTACAAGCCGGGATCGACGTCCGCCCCGCCGCCGATCACCAGCCCCTGAACCCCTTCCAGGGCCATGCCGCCTGCGGGGCAAAAGCGTTTTGCACGACCGCCGGCCCGCAGCACGGCAAGGTGCGTGAACCACCACGCCGCCGTGCCTCCCCGGTCCGGACCGGTTACGGCAATTACCGGGCGTTGCCTCATGACGATTCTATCCAATCGGCTGTCTTGGCGATCCAGGCTTCGATATTGCCGTTTGTCGCGGAACTGACCGTATCGAAATAATCGCGGCTCATGGCGTCAATTTTATCCGGTGCCGCCGCCAGGCGCTCCACCTGGACCCACCGGTTCCACTCTTTGGCGGCACTCCACTCCGGTTCGTCGATCTGGCAATTGGGCAGACGGTAATGAAAGGCTGCTCTCGGTTTAACCAGGTGTTGTTCCACCGGGTGCTGTCGGACGCGTGCTTCATCCAGAAAAGCGAACAGCGGCAGCAGGTCGAGCGGACGGTTGCGAGTGGGGTTATGCTTCAGGTAATCATCGATGAAGGTCGAGAGTTCCGGCCGATAGGCGGGGTCGAGCGCCTGCCGGCAGTATGCAGCCGGGAACTCGTTGATGTATGGGGAAATCCTGCGTGTCAGATCGATTTCGGAGACCTTGAATAACCAGTCATAAAGCAACAAAAATGCCTTCAGGTAGTCGACCAGAATCCGCGGTTCGCTGGAGGGAATATCGGGATTGATCTGCAGGCTGAAAGCATACAGCAGCGATGTTCTGGTGCCCTTGACCTGCCGTTGGCGCAAAGCGCGTTCCAGTTGTTGAATGATTTGGAGCCGGTCAAGCGGTACGGGCGGCAGGACGATCTCATGCGGCACAAACGTCCCGGCGATTTTGGCCAGCGTTTTTTCCACCATTTCGCCGACCCCTAAATAGTCTGCATCAACCCCCACGTTTTTCAGGAACTGCTTGTACCGTTGATCCTTGAGAACCGACGAATCAAGTTCGACCGTGATATCGCCGTATTCGGTATCCAGAATCTGGTAAATAAAACTGTTGTAGGCGATTAGTTCGCCACCGAAGATTTCTACGACCGATCTGGCAACGCCCAGCAGATCGCCCTGCATTTCGATTTCGAATCCGACCTTGCGCATCCGTCCGAGGTGATTGTTGCAACGGGGCGGCATTATGAACTCGCTCTTCTCCATACCCCTAAAATGCCGATTGCAAGGGCAACTCGAAAGACGGGCAATTATGTAATATCGATTAAACCGAACCGTAGGCTGGAAGTGGCCGGCAAGGTTGGTGCGGCCGGCTGAATGACGCGAGCGCCGGAAAGGCGGCGCCCGCATGAAAAGGTTACCCCGGTTATTTCTTTTTTTTGCCGCGATGTTTGGACGCGTGTTGATCATGATATTCATAAGGGCGGCTGGTATTCAGTTCGAGGCTGGCGTAAGACGTTCCGAGCCGGATCGAACCCGGCAGAGAGACTGCAGCGGTCCACTGCCCGTTGGCCATATAAAAGTAGAGGTTTCGGCCCGTATCGTAGTACACCTCGGAGTCGGGGTAATAACGATATTTGTACTTGGCGCGGTAACCGTGGGCAGGTGCATGCGCGGGAGGTCCGGCCTTGATCTCCTGGGGAGGAGGGGCCGGCTGTGGCTGGGCGCCTGCCCCGATGCCGATTCTTTGACAACCGGCGACAAATATGAGCACAAAAATTACCAGCAGGTGCAAAAAAAATGACTTCTGGCGTGCGCGAATTTTCATGTAGCCTCCATTGCCGTATGGTTTCAGCCGAATTCAGAGTACAATCCGGGCGCGAAACCAAGCAAATAATGGGCCAAAGGCGAGGCGTCTTCCAAGCGAGCGGCAATAATGACCCGGCCTGCCGTTGAAGCGCCCGTTCCGTTTCGCGCATCAGGAAGCGCTGCGCGGATGCGCTTTAAAATTCGATAGTGTGAGTTTGCGACAGGGGACGGGGATCGTGTCTGAATTGGACCCTACACCAACCATCCGAGTAATCGCGGCCGTCATTCGAGTGCAGGACCGTTACCTGGTTTGCCAGCGGCCATTGAACAAGCGGCACGGCGGGCTTTGGGAATTTCCGGGCGGCAAGATGCAAGAAGGTGAGAGCCGCCTCGAGGCTGCGGCCCGGGAACTCGGGGAGGAATTGCGGGTCATGGCGGTCGCGACCGGCGCCCATCTCCACACCGCCGGCGACCCCGGGACGCGCTATGCTATCGAGTTCGTTGAGGTCGTGATCAGCGGTTCGCCCCAGGCGGTCGAACATTTGAAGATCGGATGGCGAACGGTCTCGGAAATGGCGCGCCTGACCTTTGCGCCGGCTGACGACGCTTTTATTCGTGCCTGCTTGTTACAAACAGGGCAGCCCTGATTCGCCGCACCGCTGCTGCTACCCGTTGATACCGGCCAGCATGTGTTCATACAGCTGCTGCTGGCGCTCACCCGGATCGGCGTCCAGGGCGAGCTGACCCCAGAAAATGACTTGACCCCAGTCCCCCAGGAGCCGGTAGTTTTCGGCAATGGCCCAATACAGGCGCTTTTTGGGCGTCTTGCGGTAATTGGCTGGGAATCTGAGCAAATTCTCAAAATCATGAATGGCCGACGCATGCTGACGGCTGATACTATAGCAGGCTCCGCGGCCGATTAGGCTTTCTTCATCTTTAGGATCCACCGCCAATGCCCGCGAATAAAATATGATGGCCACCGGCAGCCGGTTCTCGACCTCATGAATTTTGCCCAGATAGAAATACGCATTGTCGCCATCCGGGTGTCGGTAGCCCGGGTTCAGGCGTGCCACCTTCGTCAGCGCGGCAATGGCCTGAACGCCATCGGACGCGTGAAAGCAACGCCGGCCGTATTCGAACCACTCGTCGAGCGTGCGCGGGTTCTTCCTGGCTTCCGTTCGGTTTACCGCTGATCGATCAAATATTTTGCACATACAGTAGGTGTAGGCATCCTGCACCCTGATCGGAATAATTGAAAGCCTTTATTGAACCGCCGGCATTGGCGTATAGGGCCTCACGCCGCCTTTATCGGCTGAGTGCCGGGCAAAAAGAGGCGGCCGCGGACTGCGAAGACGCATGGGTGGATAACCGGCCCGAAAACAGAACGAAAACCATTGCATGCCGGCAGACCTGTCGGCTGATCGGCGGTATTTCAGCAGGCGACTGCAGGACCGAATACAGTAAATGCTTTATAGGTATAAGTCTGTCGATCGTCTAAAGTGCGCCGGGAATGGGTTCAAATAAACTATAGGAGTGGCGAGGATGGGAAAAGTTCGAGTATCACTTCCAGATGGGCGGATTGTTGATGGAGAAATCACCGCGCAACGAAAAACTTTAAATGGGGAGCCGGTGCTTATCGCAGATGGCAAGCCATACTCGGGCCTGGATGCGGTCAACCAAGGTTTATTTGTGTATCCGGTCAATGATCCCGTTATTGACCAATGGCTGAATACGTTCAGGGCAGGGGGATAGCGCGCAGGCCATCACTGGTTTTTGAGGCCCCGGCTGAGTACCGGGGCTTTTTTTATGTGAAAAGTTCCGGGAGACCGGCATGCGCAGGCCTCGAAACCCTTCGCCCATGCAGATGCCAGCGTGCGGGCATAAAGACGGGCCGTCCACTGGCAATAAGCTCCGCAGCATAGTCTTTTGTGACGCCCAAGATTGGGGTTGCGATTTATCAACTTCCTTTCGTGCGTCGAAGAAACGTTGAATCGCATTACTCTGCTGCGGATAAGTTCTCTTCAACGATATAGTCAAATAGATGACCCTGGATAGCCTCCCATCCTTCGCCGTCGGCGACCGGCGTGGGTTCGGCACTTTTGAAATGATAGATATCGCAAAGCGAGAGAATTTCTGGATGCGAGTTGGCGAGCTTTTTCCATACGCGTCTGGAGTTCGGAAATTCTCCTAATGCCTGGATGGCGTCTATGACGGCGATCTTGCCATCCGGTGTGAATCTGATGGGATGCTGGTCAAGTTTAAACTGAATGCCTTCCATTTATCTCTTCCTTTCTCACCGATATGAGACATATATTCTCATGATGAGACAGGTTTTCCATGGGTTTAAAACTTAAGAAAATAGATGTGGCGTGATGTAATTGGGGATCGGCAGGAGGATTACTATGGATCCAAAAGCCCTATAGGTGCAGGCGGAGCCGACCGCTCCCCCGCATCCCTGCAGGGGGTATCGCGCGGCGTGTACCGGCAATGGCGGCTCAGGATGGGGTGTGCCCGTCACCTGAAGCAGGCAATCGCGATGCAGGGGAAAGTGCTTATGTGCAATCAGGTTGGCGGCCCGTCCAATACATCTCGGATCAGTTTGGCCAGATCGGCCATTAACAATGGTTTAAGCGCCACAGCGCGAATACCGGCTGCTTTCATTTCCTGTTCGGTGAGTGCATTGCTGAATCCGGTGCACAGGATGACCGGAATATCGGGGCGTATCTGAACCATTTGCTTGGACAGACAGTTGCCTGACACGTGCGGCATGTTGAAATCCGCCAGTACCAGGTCGAACCTGTACGCCGCCCGTTGAAAAAGCTCCAGTGCTTCCAAAGTGCTGGACCGCACGGTAACCTGGTATCCGATATGCTCGAGCATGCCCTTTGTAATCTGGCCGATTATCGGTTCGTCATCCACCAACAAAACGCGTTCATTCCCCATCGGAAGCAGAGCGTCGTCCTTCAGGGCGACAGTGCTGGTCCGGCGTTCAAGTTGAGGCAGATAAACGCAAAAACAAGACCCCCTGGCGAGTTCGCTTTCCACGGTGATGAAGCCTTTGTGCGTCTTGATAATACCATACACCACCGACAATCCCAGCCCCGTGCCCTCGCCTTTCTGTTTGGTCGTAAAATAGGGCTCAAAAACCCGTTGCATGGTCTTTTGATCCATTCCTGCGCCGGTATCGGCCACCCGCAACATGACATAGGGGCCGGGTGCAACGCCATGCTTGCTGGCGAAGGTCTCATCCAGGGTTCGCGCCTCCAGCTCGATACGCAAGCGGCCGCCGCAGGGTTTCATGGCGTGGTAGGCATTGGTGCACAGGTTCATGATGACCTGATGGATCTGGCTGGGGTCGGCGTGAATCAGGCCGCATTCGGGATCGACCTCCTCACGGATATCGATGGTGGACGGCAACGAACCACGGAGAAGCGTGAGGGCGTCCCGGAGAACCGGCTGCACATGCATGGGGGTGTGCTGATGTTCCGTCCGGCGGCTGAACGTCAGGATTTGTTTCGTAAGGGCCGCGCCGCGCTTTCCCGCGCCCAGTATCTCGCTCAGGCATTCCGCGGTTCGCTCGTCAAGCTGCGTGCGGCCCAGCGCGCATTCGGCAAGCCCGATGATACCCCCGAGTATATTGTTGAAGTCGTGGGCAATCCCGCCCGCGAGCGTGCCGATGGCCT
>DDYQ01000018.1 GCA_002348005.1 Desulfobacteraceae bacterium UBA2230
GGCGGCACCGGCTGCGCGCCGATGTGCATCAGCCGCCACTGCTCGAGCCGATAATTCGTCAGCTTCAATTCACCACTGCCGACAGCAAAAAGGATGTCCAAGGCCCAGGGCACCAGTAACCAAACAATCGTGACCCGCTCTTCCGAAACGGCCTCCAGTATCCAGCGCGGTTCGATGCCCTTGAGAATCACCGCCCTGGCGCCCACGATGAAATTGCCGAACCAGTGCATCTTGGCTCCGGTGTGATAGAGCGGCGGGATGCACAGGAAATTATCCGTGTGGGTCTGTCGGTGGTGGTGATTTTCGATGTAACAGGAAGCTTCCAGATTGCGGTGCGTCAACAAGGCGGCTTTCGGAACACCCGTCGTGCCTGACGTGAAATAAAGCGCTGCATCGTCGGTGATGCGGATGACGACCTGGGGTTCATGGTCCGGATATTCCTTGATCAACTCGGAATAGGGCACGGCGAACTGGGGGCACAATGCTTGCGGCCCTACGAAGATATACGTCTCAACGCTTCGGTCCAGGTCGGCTTTGACCGCAATAATCCGTTCGATGAACTCCGGTCCGAAAAAAAACACTCTGGCTTGGGCCGTGTCCGTGCAACGGCTGATGGTTTTGGCGACAAAACGGAAATTGAGGGGCACGGCGAGTGCACCGGTCCTCAGAATGCCGAAATAGATCGGCAGCCATTCAAGGCAGTTGGTCATCAGGTGCACCACCCGGTCGCCCTTGGCGATACCCCGGGCGATCAGGGCGTGGGCCAGTTGGTTGCTCTCGGTGTTGAAGGCTTCCCAGGTCAGAAACCGGCGCCCATTGTGAGCGGGATCGCGTTCGATCAGGGCGGTCTCCGCTCCATAAAGCCGTGCATTGCGCGTCAGAATTTCAGTGATCAGCATAATTTACCTCATACCCTATTTTCGCCAGTTGGCCATAACAGAGCGTCATTCATTAATCAAGTTGGCTGTAAATTGCGGCAGCATTTTTACAGATCAGGATGATCCGGATTTGCCTCGGAGAATCCGGCACGAAGCCGCATGAGCTGCCTCTTTCGAATCCGAAAAACTCCGGCTTCCATTGACGGCAGGGCATCCTTTATGTCTGCCACGACTAAGTCCGCCACGACTTTTCTGCCGTACCCGGATCGAGCCCAGATTGAGCTTGATCCCCGGTTTCTTTTTACTTATGATACCTGCCGCTTTAAGATCGGAGGCGCAGGACGCTTCCCCGGTCGAAACATGACGCGCATATTTGGGTTCAACTCATTCCTATATTCAATCAATTCGAAGGGGAAACGACATGAGAGTACTTGTGAGCGACAACTTGGGAGAAATCGGGGTAAAAATGCTTCAAGAAGCGCCCGGCATTGAGGTGGATGTCAAGACCGGATTGGCTCCCGACGCTCTGAAGGATATCATCGGTGCATATGATGCGCTGATCATTCGCAGTTCTACCAAGGTCACCGAGGAACTGCTCGACGCCGCCACCAACCTCAAAGTGGTCGGGAGGGCCGGAATCGGCCTGGACAACGTGGACATTCCCGCCGCCACCAAGCGGGGCGTGGTCGTAATGAACACCCCTACCGGCAATGTGATCACCACCGCCGAACACGCCATTGCCATGATGCTGGCGTTGAGCCGCAATATTCCGGCCGCAACCAGCTCAATGCGGGACGGCCGCTGGGAGAAAAAGAAATTGCAGGGGCGTGAGCTTTACAAGAAAACCCTGGGTGTCATCGGGTACGGCAAGATCGGTACGATCGTGGCCGACCGAGCCCGAGGGCTGAGAATGCGGGTGGCGATTTACGATCCGTTTGTGCCCCCTGAGAAAATTCAGAACGACGGCTTTGAATATCTTTCGCTCGAAGCACTGTATCAACAGTCCGATTTTATAACCATCCATGTGCCGAAAATGAAGACCACCGCCAATCTGATCAATAAAGAGGCTTTTGATCGGATGAAAAAGGGCGTGATGCTGATTAATTGCGCCCGCGGGGGAATAGTAAATGAAGCCGATCTATATAAGGCCATCATCTCCGGAAAAGTGGCCGGGGCGGCACTGGATGTTTTCGAAACCGAACCGCCTACCGGCAATCCGCTTCTGACGCTCGACCAGGTGATCTGCACACCCCATTTGGGGGCATCCACCGAAGAGGCCCAAACCAATGTGGCCGTGATGATCGCCGATCAGATTATTGATTTTCTGAGCACCGGCACAATCGTCAACGCGGTGAACGTCCCTTCGGTAACCGGCGAAGCACTGGAAAAAATTGGCCCTTATCTGAAACTGGCCGAACAAATGGGCCTGCTGCAGGCCCAATTGATCGAGGGTGCGCCCACCGAAATCATTATGGAGTATCACGGTGATTTCAGGGCAATCGATCTTTCACCGGTGACCACGGCCTTGATCAAGGGGCTTTTGACGCCTATGGTCAAGGATCTGGTGAATTTCGTCAATGCCCGCTTTCTCGCCAATCAACGGGGTATCAAGGTTACCGAGACCACCATGGCCTCTCATGATGAATACATGTATCTGCTGACCGTCAAATTGATCACCACCGAGGGGGAAAGCATCGTTTCAGGAACCGTGTTCGGTAAGAGCGATACCCGTATCGTGCGGATCAATACCTTCCGTCTGGAGATGATTCCGTCCGGGCATATGGCGTTGATCAATAATCTGGATGTGCCGGGATCGATCGGTGAGATCGGCACGACACTCGGAAAACATCAAATCAACATCGGGCGCATGCAGGTGGGGCAGGAAACCGGAGGGGACCGCAATGTCATTTTTTTATGCACCGACACCCCCATACCGGCGCTGGTTTTGGAGGAACTGCGGGGTTTGCGAACCGTAAAGACGGTTACCCCGCTTGAATTTTAATGCGCGGCAGCGATAACAGTGCCACGCTGGCGAAGCGCTCCGGCCGGGAGCCCCGTGTGTTGTCGGCCGGAGGCCAAACGTTATCAAGGAGCCTTTATGGCCGAAGAAAAAACACCCAAGGATTCCGGTGCCCAAGCCGAACACCCAGGCCAGGCCGCCTCACAAGCCGAAGGGGCGACGCATGAAAAAACCTATGCACTGCCCAAGATCGATTTTGCAACGTTCATCCTGTCGATCAATTCCTCGGCACTCGTGCAGCTCGGTCTGATCGAAGAGCCGGGAACCGGAGAATTAGCCAAGAATCTGCCGCTGGCCAAACAGACCATCGACCTTTTGGCCTTGCTGGAGGAGAAAACCAAGGGTAATCTAACCAGCGATGAAGAGAACATCCTCAAAAACGTCCTGTACGAATTGCGCATGCTTTATGTAAAAGAGCGGGGCTGAACAGAACCGACAATGAACGAGCTCAGCGCCGGCCCGCGTCCGGATCGATCTTTCACCACCGCGGCCTCTTTGCAGTCGGATACCTACCCGATTCGAATCGTGGCGCCCGCCAAGCTCAATCTATTTCTCAAAATAACCGGGCGCCGCAGCGATGGCTATCACGAACTCTGTTCGCTGATGTGCTGTATCGCACTTTACGACCGTCTCACCCTATACCCCGGTGCGGACCTCAATCGGCTGATATGCGATGACCCGCTTGTTCCGAGCGATCACACCAACCTGGCGTTCCGGGCGCTTTCGGCCTTCAATGCAGCGCTTGAACAGGAAAGATATCGTTCATGGCGACCGGTCTTTATCGAACTGGCCAAGACAATCCCCGCAGGCGCAGGATTGGGGGGCGGCAGCAGCGATGCGGCCGCCGTTCTGAAGGCGCTGAACCGATATTACGGCCACCCTTTCTCGCATGACCGATTGGCCGCCATCGCGCTTGATCTGGGGGCAGATATCCCTTTTTTTCTCACCCAGACCCCTGCCGTTGCGGAAGGCATAGGCGAGAGGCTTTCTCCCTACCCCCATTTGCCGCCCTGGCACGTTCTCCTGGTGTATCCCGGTTTCGGCATATCAACCGCCGAGGTCTTCCACGACCTGAATTTAAGATTGACAAAAGAGGAAAAAAAAATTAGGTATTTTGCCTTTAAAAATGGGAAAATGGATGTGGTTTCCCATATGTGCAACGATCTTGAAGATGCAGTAAAAAAGCGGTTTCCGGTGATAGCAACGATTAAAGCGGCCCTGCTTGAACAGGGCGCCCTGGGGGCGTCGATGACTGGAAGCGGATCGAGCGTGTTCGGTCTTTTTGCCGACTCAACCGGCGCTCGAAAAGCGGTCCGGGGTCTGGAGCCGCAACCGGGGTGGCGTATTTTTGTCACCCGATTGCTGACGCATCCCGAGACGTAATTGTGACCGCACAGAGATTTGCGTTTATGAACTCATTTTAGTCACTGGGGCGTCGTCAAGCGGTAAGACACAGGATTTTGGTTCCTGCATCCGGAGGTTCGAATCCTCCCGCCCCAGCCACCCCAACCCGAAACGTTGAAAGCAGCAGGTTGCCTTGTGAGCAGAACACTTAATGATTTCTGGATTTTTTCGGGAAATTCCAATCCGATACTGGCCAGGAAGATCTGTGAATATCTGCAGATGCCCCTGGGTGGCGCCAAGATCAACACATTCAGTGACGGAGAAATCCAGATCGAGATCAATGATAATGTGCGCACCAAAGATGTTTTTATCATTCAGTCCACCTGCCGCCCGGTCAACGACAACCTGATCGAACTGCTGCTGATGATCGACGCCATGAAACGTGCGTCAGCACGGCGCATTACAGCGGTAATTCCCTACTACGGCTACGCCCGCCAGGACAAAAAAGTTGCTCCCCGGGTGCCCATAAGCGCCAAACTGGTTGCGGATATGATCACCTCGGCCGGAGCTACGCGCGTTATCACGCTGGACCTGCATGCCGGCCAGATTCAAGGTTTCTTCAACATCCCTGTTGATAATCTGTTTGCCGCGCCCGTGTTATTACAGTACATACGCAATTATCTCAGCAACGATATCGTAATTGTTTCCCCGGATGCCGGCGGCGTTGAACGCGCTCGCGCCTTTGCCAAGCGCCTGCAGGCCGGCCTGGCCATCGTGGATAAGCGCCGTTCGGCGCCCAATGAGGCCAAAGCCATGGCGGTAATCGGCAATGTGGAGGATAAAACCGCATTGATCCTGGATGACATGGTCGATACGGCCGGAACCTTGACGGAAGCGGTCGGTGTCCTGCTGGAAAACGGCGCCCGGGAGGTGCATGCCTGTTGCGCGCATGCGGTGTTGTCAGGCCCTGCCATTTCGCGTATCAATGGATCGGATTTGAACAGCCTGGTCGTTACCGACACCATCCCCCTGACCCCCGAGGGCGAGGCGTGTCAGAAAATCAAAGTTCTGTCGATCTCCGAATTGGTCGGTGAGGCCATCATCCGAAGCTATCGGGGCGACTCTGTGACTTCGCTTTTCGTATAGGAAGGGCGGTCGGGACGCGGGCCGCCCTCAAGAGGGTCAATCGGCCGCGCGGATAAAGACGAAGCCGCGGAGGCGCTTCACGACCTACCGGAATTTTAAGGAGGAAGAGGTTCTTGAACACTATTGAACTTAATGCGACAACCCGTACCACCACTGGAAACGGCCCGGCCAGGGTTTTGCGCCGCGATGGACGCGTACCCGCGATTTTATACGGCCCGCACGCCGAAAACATCATGCTTTCCGTCAGTGCCTTCGACCTTGATAAGATTTTGAAGCAGGGCAGCGTTGGCCGAACCATTTTCAATGTCAAGATCGATGACGGCAAACTCGGCAAATCGGCAATGATCAAGGAAATGCAACTGCACCCGGTAACGCGGTCATTCCTGCACCTCGATTTGTATGAGATATCGATGGACCGCAAAATCCACGTCAACGTTCCCGTGGTCACGACCGGCAAAGCCAAGGGCGTCGAGTTGGGCGGCGTTCTGCAACTCGTCTTCCGTGAACTGGAAGTGCTCTGTTTGCCGAACGAAATTCCAAACGACATCACCATCGATGTCACTGAGTTGGGCGTCGGCGATGCCGTACACGTGGAGGACATCAAATTGGCGGGCAATGCCGAGATCCCCCATGACACCAACTTTACGGTTTTGACGATCACCAGTCCGAAAGCAGAGGCTGAAGAAGGCGCCAAGGGTGAAGGTGAAGAAGAGGCAGCTGAGGCCTCCGCAGCCGGGGAGTCCGAATAACCGCGGGTCTGCGCGAACAGTGATGGTTATCAATGCCGGCGTCTTCATTGTTTTTGGTGGCCGGGTTGGGCAATCCCGGACCACAGTATCAAAGAACCCGGCATAACAGCGGATTCATGGTGATCGACGCACTGGCCGAGATTCACCGGATCGCGATGGATCAGCGTAAATTCAATCTCGTTTACGGTCGCGGCCGGATCGCCGATTGCAGTGTGATTCTGGCCAAACCCCAGGATTTCATGAACCGCAGCGGTCCTCCGCTGCGGCGGCTGGCTGATTATTTCAGGATTCAACGCGAGGCGATGGTCATTGTGCATGACGACATCGACCTGGCCTTTCAGAGATTAAAAATCAAAGAGAAAGGGGGGGATGGCGGACACAAGGGCATTAGATCGATCATCGATGCGTTTGGAGGCGGTGAATTCGTTCGTGTGCGCATGGGGGTAGGGCGGTCAGAAGCAGACGCCGATGTCGTGCATCATGTGCTGAGCGAATTCAGCCAGGCGGAAAGGAAGGCAGCGGACGCTTTTATTCAGCGGACATGCCAGGCCGTCGAGACGATTCTATGCCAAGGCATCAAGGAAGGGATGAACCGGTTTAATCGGAACCTACATTAACGTTTCAATGGAGGATCAGAATGGACATTACGAGCAATATTCCGTTGATTTGCACATTTGTTGGCCTGGTCGGCGTGCTTTTTGCCATCATCCTGGCTACCGTCGTAAAGGGAGCGCCCGCTGGAAATGAAAAAATGCAGTCGATCGCCAATGCAATCAAAGAGGGTGCGATCGCCTATCTCAATCGTCAAATGAAAAGCATGGGCGTTGCAGGCGCCATTATTTTCGTCATCATCTTCTTCACCATGGGTACCAAAACCGCCCTGGGCTTCATGTTGGGCGCCGTGGCCTCCTTCCTTGCCGGTTACATCGGTATGCGCGTGTCAGTCATCGCCAACGTGCGGACCGCTGAAGCCTCGCGGAAGGGTCTTGCCGCCGGTTTGGCAATGGCGTTCAAGGGCGGTTCGGTCACCGGTATGATGGTGGCGGGCCTGGCCCTGACCGCGGTCGCCGGCTACTACACCGTAACCCATGACGTCATCGCCCTGGTGGCCTTGGGCTTCGGCGGCAGCTTGATCTCCATCTTCGCCCGTCTGGGCGGCGGTATCTTCACCAAAGGCGCGGACGTGGGCGCGGACCTGGTGGGCAAGGTGGAAGCTGGCATTCCGGAGGACGACCCGCGCAACCCGGCAGTGATCGCTGACCTGGTTGGCGATAACGTGGGCGACTGCGCCGGTATGGCGGCGGATATTTTTGAATCTTACGAAGTGACCATCGTTTCGGGCTTGATCCTGGGGCTGGCGCTGTATCACTTTACGGGGCAGATCGAGTGGATCATCTTCCCGCTGATCGTGCGCGGCATCGGCGTGCTTTCGTCCATC
>DDYQ01000098.1 GCA_002348005.1 Desulfobacteraceae bacterium UBA2230
TTAGCCGACCGGCAACCCGGCCGTCGGGCGCCGCCGCGCGGTTCCAGAAACTGGACGCCCGGCCCCGGCGGCCGCGAGGAGATCGAGGGGTATGACGCCATACGCTCAGATGCCTTATCGCGAATTGAAGCGCACCATCGTGATCGCGCTGTGCGTCGCCGCCGCCATCCCCCTGGCGTTCATCGGCGGGGGGGTCTACTACGAATACCGCGAGTCGATCAACGCCAAAGTCGAAGCGCAGCTGACCACCATCGTGCTGCAGCACAAAGAAGCCATCGAGCGCTTCCTGCATGAAATCCGGGCCGCCATGCAGCTGGTGACGGCGGTGCAGCCGCTTCACAGCATCCGCCGGCAGGAGCAACTGGCCAGGGTATTCGAAGCTTTGCAGCACGAATATGACCATGCTTTCGAGGACCTGGGGGTCATCGACGCCGAGGGCCGGCACCTGGCCTATGTCGGCCCCTACGACCTGCTGCAGCGCAACTACGGAACGGCTCCCTGGTTCAAGGAGGCATCGGAAAAACAGACGTTCACCAGCGATGTGTTTCTCGGATTCCGCAATGTCCCCCACTTCATCATCGCGGTCAGGCAGGGACAGGGTGAAGGGGCCTGGATTCTGCGCGCCACCATCAATGCCGCCAAATTCGGGTCGCTGGTTGAAAATGTCCGCCTGGGCCGCACGGGCGAGGCTTTCATTATCAATCAGGAGGGGCGATTTCAGACCCGGCCGCGCATGGGGGGGAATGTGCTCGAAATCATGCAGGAAGCCGGCTCCAACTACCTGCACCTGGCACACTTCGACGGCGTAAGGCTCAGGGAGGCCGAGAACAAGGGGCGTAAAGTCCTGCGCGCCAAAACCTGGATGAAGGACAACGAATGGATGCTGATTGTCCAGCAGGACGTAGACGACGCTTTTGCCGAGCTTTTCGGCACCCGCACACGGGCCATCGTCGTCTTCTTTCTGGGCGCCCTGATGGTGGGCGCGGTGGCCGTGGGCACCACCGGGCTGCTGGTGCGCCGGATCGAAAAGGCCGATCTCGAGAAAAAGCTGCTGGACGAACAGTTGATTCAATCCCAGAAACTGGCCTCCATTGGTGAACTTTCCGCTGGGGTGGCCCATGAGATCAACAACCCCCTGGCGGTCATCGGTGAAGAGGCCGGCTGGCTTCAGGATTTGATGAAGCGCAACCAGCTGAAAAACAATATTCCCGAACTCTCTGAATTCGATGATTCGATTCGTGAAATCCTGCTGCAAACGCGCCGCTGCCGCGAGATCACCCACAAACTGCTCAGCTTCGCCCGCAAGATGGAGTCCGTGCTTAAAGATGTGCCCATCAATGAACTGGTCGATGAGGTGGTGGGCATGCGCGAGCATGAAGCCGCCTACCACAACGTCACCTTCGAAAAAACGTTTAATCCCCGGCTTCCGCCGATTTTCAGCGATCCATCGCTGCTGCGCCAGGTGGTTCTGAATATCGTCAACAATGCCGTCGACGCCATTCCCAAGCAGGGAACGGTATACATCGGGACCGGTCTGAATGCGGCCGGCAATGCGATTGAAATCACGATCCGAGATACCGGCACCGGCATCCCGGCGGAAAATCTGAACAAGATCTTCGATCCTTTTTTTACCACCAAGGCGCCGGGGAAAGGCACGGGGCTGGGCCTTTCGATCTGCCACGGGATCATTGAGAAGCTGGGCGGCAGTATCTCGGTGGATAGTCAGGTGGGAAAGGGAACGACCTTCAGTATTCAACTGCCCATTGAACAAAAGAAAGGAGCAATCGGACCATGAACGTACCGAGAATATTGATCGTGGACGACGAAGAGCGGTTCCGCGTCACGCTCACCAAGCGTCTTGTCGAGCGCCAGCTGGAGGTCAGCAGCGTGGGCGGCGGCCAGGAGGCCCTGGCGGAGCTCAGGCGCAGGCTTTACGACGTCGTGGTGCTGGATGTGAAAATGCCGGGGCTGGACGGCATCGAAACCCTTTCGGAAATCAAGAAGACCCACCCGGGCGTGGAAGTGATCCTGTTAACCGGCCATGCCTCGGTGGACTCGGCTGTGGACGGCATGCGCATGGGGGCTTACGATTATTTGCTTAAACCATGCGAACTGGAAACCCTGATCGAAAAGATCAACGGGGCATACGGCGTCAAGGCCGCCCGGGACCAGCGCCTGCGCCAGGCGGAGATCCGCAGCCTGATCGACCGAAAGCCTTCTTGAACAACCCCACTGCGACAGGTTCGCTGCCCTCCGCGGGCCAATCCCGGTGTCGACTGTTCGCCCCCACCCCGTTGGGGGCGGATCGCTCTCTGCCGTGCCCCGCGATCTTCAGCAGGGCCGGGATGCCCGGTGGTTGTTCGACCTTTGCAGTGGTAATTCATGCCGATTCATGCTATCAGAGCCGCTATGAAAACCTTGCGCTATATCGATGATGTCGTCACGCTCTCATTGAATCCGGACCGCTGTGTCGGATGCGGCACGTGCACGCAGGTATGTCCTCACGGCGTCATGGCGCTGGTCGGCCGCAAGGTCCGCATTCTGGACCGCAACGGGTGCATGGAATGCGGTGCGTGCGCGCTGAATTGTCCTGCCGAAGCCCTGTCGGTCTCGCCTGGGGTGGGGTGCGCCGCCTATATTATTCAAAGCTGGATCAAGGGAAAAGAGAAAGCGTCCTGCGGCGGCCCGGCCTGCTGCTGATCGGCCTGCGCTCGACCGCGGATCGAGTGAACGCAGCGAACGCTAGTCGCTGTCGTCCGCGTGCCGCAGGTCATCGATCCTGGCGGCCCGGATTTTACCCTCGTGAAACGCCTTTTTCTCAAAAGCCGAGGCCAGTTTGATGAGCAGTTCTTCGAATTTGACCGGCTTGAGCAGATAATCGAAAGCGCCCAGGCGCATGCCTTCGTCGCTGGTCTCCAGCGAAGCGTGGCCGGTGAGCAGAATGACTTCGCATCGGGGGTGCCGCCGGCGGATCTCCCGCAGGGTCTCGAGGCCTCCGATGCCCCCCGGCATTTTGATGTCGAGCAGGATGATATCGAAGGGACGCTCTTCCAGCAGCGCCAGCGCCGCTTCCCCACTGGCCGCCCCGCGCGCTTCCATCTTGCGCTTCATGAGACGGTTTACCAGGGTTTCCATGAAATCGATTTCGTCATCTATCACCAGTACGCTGCATAGCGGCATGGCATCGTTCCTTTGTTCTATTTCTTGTCCGGCACCACCACCGGCAGGCTCACCCGGAATGTCGCACCCTTGCCGACTTCGCTGGTGAAGGTGATCGAGCCGCCCATTTTTTCGATGATGCTGTAACTGATCGACAGCCCCAGACCCGTGCCGCGCCCATTGGCCTTGGTGGTGAAAAAGGGGTCGAAGATCGACGGCAGCACATGCCGCGGAATGCCGTGGCCGTAGTCCACCACCTTGATGGCCACGTGATCCAGGGCTTTGTCATAAGGCAGGGCGATCACCTGGATTTTGCTTCCTTTGGCCGAAGCATCCACCGCATTCAGGATCAGGTTGAGCAGCACCTGCTGCA